>JACRDR010000436.1 GCA_016212845.1 Elusimicrobiota bacterium | reverse complement strand
GATGACGACGGACTGTCCCCAGATTTCCGACAGCTTCTGTCCCGCCATGCGGGCGACGAGGTCGGTGCTGCTGCCGCCGCTGAAGCCGACGTAGACGCGCACGGGCTTGGTCGGATAGCTTTGAGCGGCGGCGGGCATCGCGGCGAGGGCGCCGGCAAGCAGGCTCAGCGTCCAAAGGCGAGTGTTGCGCATTTCGTCTCCTGAAGAATTGGCCGGGGCGTGGCGCGGTTTTTCGTTGGCGTCGGCGCGCAGTATACCGTCGGCTCGCAACGCGCGACGATTGCTGCAACCCTACGACGTCGCCGTGTCGTCTCCGGCGAGCCTGGCCGCCTTCGGCGGCGACGCGCGCAACACCCGGGGGAACGCGATCGAGACCAAAGCCGCCGGCGCGGACGCGACGACGGACCTCAAGGAAGGCGGGAACGCGCCCGGCGCCGGGAAACTGGCGGCGCTCTCCGGAGCCGGCGACGACACCTGCCACGACGACCCGATCGCCTGCGTGAAGTCCGAGTTCGCCAAGAGCAACCCGAACCTGCGCGGCATGCTGCTCCAGCTCTGCCGCAACACGAACGAGGACTGCGAGATCAAGCGGCTCTGCAAGGAGGCGAACGTGCTGTCGCAGTGCGTCACGGCGTGCGTGGGCGCGGGCCTCAACTGCTCCGAACTCTTCCCCCCGGACCCTCCGCCGATCACCGTGGCCTCCTCCCCGGGAACTGAGCCTGGCGGCGATCCCGGCGGCGGACCGGGCGCGGGCCCGTATCGCCCGGCCGCCAACCGGTACGGGGAGTACGACCAGGAAGCAGGCAGCGGCTCCGTCTACAACGCGAACGGAGACCACGTGCTGAGCTATACCGAGGGAGGCGATCCGAGAGACGGCTTCTACAACGGACTGGTCACCTCCCCGAACGGCGATATCGTCGGAACGTTCTACACGAACCAGGACGGCGTCAGCGGCGGCACCGTCGTGGACAACACCGGGGCCACGATCTACACCTATGACAACTTCGGAAACGTGACGACCTGCCCATGCCCTCCCTTTTGACCTCCCGTCGAAGCGCGCTCCTCCTCGCGGCCCTCGTTTTGCTCTCCTCCCCGGCGCGTTCCGCGACTCAGGCCGAACGAAAGCCGCAAGACAGCGCCGCCGCCCTGGCGTTCACGAAGCAGCCCCTGCGGGCCTGGTGGGAGGGCCTGCCGGAACCGGAGCGCCGGAGCATCCTGGCGAAGGACGCGCGGCTGGCGCTGAGCTTCGACTCTCACAAGAAGGTCATGACGACGGCCGCGCCCGGCGTCATCATGGAGCGCGCGCTCCGGGATTGGTGGGACGGCACGACGCGCCTGAGGCAGGAATCGCTTTTGCGGGAGCACCCGAAGCTGCGGGACGCCTTCGCCGAGTGGCGCAAGCGGATCGACGACTGGACCGCGCGGGAGCGCCGGGCTCAAAAGCCGCAAGGCCGCTGACGCGGCCGGGCGCCTAGGCGGCGGCGGGGACGGCGCCGGCGAAGATCAAGTTGAGCTCGTCCGCGTCGACGATCTCTTTCTCGACGAGGCGCGCGGCCAGCTTGTCGAGCAGATCCTTGTTCTTGGTCAGGATGTCGCGCGCCTTTTCCTGGCATTCCTTGATGATGCGCTTGACCTCTTCGTCGATCACCTGCGCGGTGCTCTCGGAATAGCCCTGTCCGCGGGAGATGTCCCGGCCGAGGAAGACCTCTTCGTCGGGCTTGCGGTAGGTGATCGGGCCGAGCCTGTCCGACATGCCGAATTCCATGACCATCTTCTGCGCGTACGCGGTGGCCTTGGAGAGGTCGTCGGAGGCGCCGGTGGTGATCTCGTTGAAGATGAGCTCCTCGGCGCAGCGGCCGCCGAGCAGGACGCACAGCCGGTTGAAGATCTCGCTCTTGGACGTGAGGTAGCGGTCTTCCGTCGGCAGCTGCATCGTGTAGCCGAGCGCGGGACCGCGCGGAATGATCGTCACCTTGTGCACGGGATCGGTGTTGGGCAGGAGCTTCGCCACGAGCGTGTGGCCGGACTCGTGATAGGCGATGACCTTCTTCTCCTTGTCCTGGATCATGCGGCTCTTGCGCTGCGGGCCGGCGATGACGCGGTCGATCGCCTCCTCGAGTTCCTGCATCGTCACGGAATCCTTGTTGCGGCGCGCGGCGAGCAGCGCGGCCTCATTGACGAGGTTCGCGAGGTCGGCGCCGACGAAGCCGGGGGTGCGGCGCGCGATCACCTCGAGGTTCACGCCTTCGGCGAGCTTCACGCCTTTCGCGTGGACGTTGAGCACCTGCGTGCGCCCCTTCAAGTCGGGGTTGGGCACGTTGATGTGGCGGTCGAAGCGGCCGGGGCGGAGCAGCGCCGGGTCGAGCACGTCGGGCCGGTTCGTCGCGCCGAGGAGGATGACGCCCTCCTTGGTGTCGAAGCCGTCGAGCTCGACGAGAATCTGGTTGAGCGTCTGCTCGCGCTCATCGTGGCCGCCGCCGATGCCGGCGAAGCGGTGCCGGCCCACGGCGTCGAGCTCGTCGACGAACACGACGGCGGGCGCGGACTTTTTGGCCTGCTCGAAGAGGTCGCGCACGCGGGCCGCGCCCACGCCGACGAACATCTCGACGAACTCCGAGCCGGATGAGGTGAAAAAGGGAACGCCCGCTTCGCCGGCGACGGCGCGCGCGAGCAGGGTCTTGCCGGTGCCCGGCAGGCCGTAGAGCAGAACGCCCTTCGGGATCTTGCCGCCGAGACGCTGGAACTTCTGCGGGTCCTTGAGGAACTCGACGATCTCCTGGAGCTCCTCTTTCGCCTCGTCGCAGCCCGCGACGTCGCCGAAGGTGATCTTCTGCTTCTTGTTGTTCTGCAGCTTCGCGCGGGAGCGGCCGAAGGACAGCGCCTGCTTGCCGCCCATCTGAACCTGGCGCACGACGAAGAGCCACCAGAGGCCGAAGAAGAGCACGACCCAGCCGACGTTGATGAGGACGGCGGTGACCCAGGTCTTATCCGGCTCGCCCTGGAAGTGCTTCACCTTGTTGGCCTCGAGCTCCTGGACGAGGTTCGGATCGGGCAGAGGGATGGTGCGGAAGCTCTGCACGGTCCCCTTCTCGTCGTCGAGCTGGCCGCGGATGAGGTCGGGGCGCATCGTCAGCTCCTTGATCTGGTGATCGCGGAGCTTCTGCTTGAAGGCGGAGTAGGGAATCTCGATCTCGGTTCCGGCCTGCTTGAGGTTCTGGAAAAGGGCGAGGAGCAGGAAGAAAGCGAGGATCCAAACGACGAGCTGCCGGAGGTTTTTGGTCACGGGGTTCATGCTTGCGGGGGCTTCAAGATTCCCACGTAGGGGAGGTTGCGATACTCCTCATTATAGTCCAATCCGTAGCCGACGACGAATTCATTCGGTATTTGAAAGCCGACGTATTTGGCGCGAACCTGCACCTTGCGGCACTCCGGCTTGTCGAGGAAAGCGCAGATCTCGAGCGATCGCGGGTTGCGCGTCTTCAAATTCTGCATCAAGTAGCTCAACGTGAGGCCGGTGTCGATGATGTCCTCGACGACGAGGATGTCCCGGCCTTCCGCCGTCTCTCCGAGGTCGAGCATCACCCGGACGACGCCGGTCGACTCCTTGCCCGCATACGAGGAAAGGCGCATGAAGTCGACGGTGCAGGGCAGGGTCAACTCCCGCATGAGGTCCGACATGAAGATCACGCTGCCCTTGAGGATGCAGACGAGGGTCAGATTGCGCCCGGCATAGTCCCGGCTGATCTGCGCCCCGAGCTCCCGGATCCGCTCGCGGATCTGGTCCTCGGTGAGCAGCGCCCGGCTGACATTCGGATGCAAAGCGACGGTCGGTTGCTTCATGGGGAAGGCGTCAGGATACCTTATTAAGGAATGGGCATAAAAGGGGGCCGGGCCGCCTCGGGGAGCGATAGGTTTTGACAATCTAAGACTAAAGTCCTAGAATCGGGGCATCCCTTAGGCCTAGGAGACAGAAAAGAAATGAACCTTTTGCTCGTCCTCATGGCGGTCTGGACCTCGGCTGCACCCGCCGCGCCCACCAGCAACGTGTTCGTGAACGGACGCATCACCCGGAACCTCTCCGGCTCCGTCGAGATCTACGAGCCCTGGCTGCAGGTCAACCAGTGGGTCAACGTCTGGGGCGGAGGCGCGTCGGTGACCGGCACCCCGCTCAGCTGCCAGGTCAACAAGAACGGCAACTCCCTCTACTTCTTCGGCGGCTGGATCGACGGCAACGCGGTCGAGTTCGGCGGCAACTGGCGCGTGAACGCCAACATCCGGCGGCCGGGACAGCAGCCCGTCTCGCTCTGGTTCACGATGCAGATCTCGGGGCCGACGAACGACCCGAACAATCCGCCGAGCTTCAGCATCTGGGAATCGGGCGCCAACCTTCGCCTCAATCCCTCCGGCGGCGGCCGCGACTACAACCTGAGCGGCTGGGTGGACAAGGCCCGCTTCGGTGCGGAAGGCGTCTCGCTCGTCGGCATCCTAGCCGCGATGAGCTTCGACGCGCGCGCCGCGGCTCCGGAAGGGACTCCGCAGAACGCGCCGGACCGGATCTACCGCGTCCTGCCGTTTCCGAATCTTCCGATAAAGCCGCAATAGACCTACCCCCGCGGTAGGTCCTCTGTCCGCTGGCCGAGTCTTTCTCCCCCTGTTACACTTTCAGGGTGAGATTCCGACGGGCCGTCGCGGCCCTGTTGGCGCTGGTCGCCCTCCCGACGCACGGGTTCGCCGCCTCTTGGGTCGGCGCGCGCTTGTGGCAGGAAGGTTTTTTCTGGGACGCGCTGATCCACGCCCGCGACCGCGCCGCGCGCCAGCAAGCCGACCCGCAGATGATCCCGGTCGTGAAGACGATCGCCGGCCAGGTCGCGCAGCAGGTCGCGAACATGCAGCAGATCCACGCGTACATCAAGGGACAGCAGGACAGCATCCGCTACGCCTTCGCGCAGGACAACCCGGCGGCGAGCCTGCTGATCATCCGGAACAACTTCGATACCCTGGCGAAGGGCACGAACCAGATCGAGTACAACCTCTACTACCTCACGGCGCGCGAACGACTCGCGATCACCCAGGCGCTGCCGGACGCGGAGCTGACCGCCGCCGCCACTCAGCTCATCGGGCAGATCCAGCAGCTTCAACTCGAGTTGAACGCGATGTATTTGGACACGCAGCAGGTGCGGCAGTTGATCGACACCGAGCCCTGGGCCACGGACGATTTCTTCCGCTACAGCGCGGACAACCTGCTGAAGTCGGTCGTCAGCGTGCAGGACTCGGT
>JACRDR010000435.1 GCA_016212845.1 Elusimicrobiota bacterium | reverse complement strand
GTGCGTCTCGCGCACCTGGCCGTCGGCGTCCTGCAGAAGATAGGTGTGGGTGCCGTGCAGCACGCCCGGCTTGCCGCCGAAGAACCGCGCCGCGTGCTTCCCGCTCGCCGGCCCGTGCCCGCCGCCTTCCACGCCGGTCATGACGACCCTGCGGTCTTTGAGGAACGCGGTGAAGAGCCCGATCGCGTTGGAGCCGCCGCCCACGCAGGCGACGAGTTCGTCGGGCAGGCGGCCTTCCGCTTTCAGTATCTGCGCGCGGGCCTCGCGGCCGATCACCGCCTGGAAATCGCGGACCATCGTCGGATACGGATGCGGCCCGAGGACGGATCCCAGGACGTAGTACGTCTCGCGGGAGCTCGCCGACCACTCGCGCAGGGCCTCGCTCGTGGCGTCTTTCAGCGTCTTCGTGCCCGCGTCGACGGGGACGACCTCGGCGCCGAGCAGCCGCATGCGCCGGACGTTCGGGGCTTGGCGCTTCATGTCCTCCGAGCCCATGAACACGCGGCACGGCATCCCGAAGCGCGCGGCCGCCGCGGCGGTGGCCACGCCGTGTTGGCCGGCGCCGGTCTCGGCGATGAGGCGCTTCTTGCCCATCCTCCGGGCGAGGAGCGCCTGCCCGACGGTGTTGTTGATCTTGTGCGCGCCGGTGTGGGCGAGGTCCTCGCGCTTGAGCCAAATCCTCGCGCCGCCGAACTCCTTCGTCAGGCGTTCGGCGAAAGTGAGCGCGGTCGGGCGGCCGACGAAGTCGCGCAGGAGGCCGAACAACTCGCGCTTGAATGCGCGGTCCCGCCGCGCGGCGGCGTAGGCCTTCTCCAGGCCGAGCAGGGGCTCGACCAGGGTCTCGGGCACATAGCGCCCGCCATAGGGTCCGAAATAGCCTTTCATCCGAATAGGGTCCGGCCACTGAGTATAGCGATCGAAAGGAAACCCCGCCAGCGGTAGAGACGGCGCCCGTTTCTAGTTCAGCGCAGCCGGATCGAGCCCCGGCTGGGCCCATTTGCCCGTCCGCTCGGACCTCAGGTCCGATGCCCCGCGAGGCTGCGTCCGGCTATCCTAGACCGACGCTATACAGGAGGTCGCCCCATGCTCAGCCGCTTAGGAAGCCTGCTCGCGTGCGCCGCGCTCGCGGGGTTATTTGGACCGTCGTTCAAAGCCGGGGACTCGGTGCTGGTGACGAACCCGAAAGCCGTCGGAAAAGGAACCGCGATCGTCGTCTCCGTCGACGCATCGGCCGAGGCCGTGACGGTCTCCTACACCCAGATGGGTCCAAAGGTCGGACAGTGGCAGACCACCTGGCCCTTCGCCCAGGTCTCGAAGAAAACGGACGACGCGGTGAAGGGAATCAAGGCGGGCGATGCGGTGCTGGTAAAGGGGGCTGGAGCGTTCGGTGGCGACTACATCGGGACGGTAGAGACGCTCTATGAGAGCGGCGACGCGATCGTGGACTTCGGCAAGATCCACTGGCAGCTCAACTCCTTCACTTACAACGTGAGGGACATGGTGAAAGTCCGTTAGCCCTCGACGGAACGAACGGCCTTGAAAAAGGCCTCGAGCTTCGAGCGGTCCTTGATCCCCGGCGCCGATTCCACGCCGCCCGAGACGTCGACGCCTTTCGGGCACGCGGTGCGGATAGCTTCGAAGACGTTTTCGGGGGTCAGCTCGCCGCACAAGAGCGCCGTGCCGTAGCGGTTGGCCTCGCGGGCCAGGAGCCACCGGCGCTTCTGCTCGGATTCCCGAATCCTTTCGCGGCCGCCAGGAAGACGCCGCACCGTCTCCACGAACAGCCCCGCCGCCCGACCGGCGAACGGCGCGATGCGCGCGAGATCGCCGGGCTCAGCCAGGGAGACCGCCTTATAGGCCGGAACGCCTAAGTCCCGGCACTGGTCGGGGGTCTCGGAGCCATGAAGCTGGACCGCATCCAGGCGGCATACCTCCACCGCCCGGCGGATCGCGTCGGCGGCCGCATCGGCGAACCCGCCGACGGCGAGCGTGCCTGGGGAGATCGCGGAGCGCAGCCGCTTCGCGTCGTCGAGATCGAGGCGTCGGGGCGAAGACTCGACGAACATCATGCCGACCGCCCAGGCCCCAAGTTCGCACGCCGCCATGGCGTCTTCCGCCCGGGTCACACCGCAAATCTTCACCCTCCTTCGAGAAGCGCCTTCAACGCCTCGCCGGGCCTGCCGGTCTGCATCAAGGAGGAGCCGACCAGAAAGCCCCGGTAGCCTTCGGCCGCGAGCTCGTCGATCTCCCCGCGGCGGCTCATGCCGCTTTCCGCGATGAGCACCGCCTGGGGCCGCGTGGTCGGCTGCCCCTTGAGCGTCAGGGCGTTCGCGTGCGTCTTCGCCAGCCGGCGGGCGACGTCGAGATCCGTGGCGAGCGTCTTGAGGTCGCGGCAGTTCACGCCGATGAGCACCGCGCCCGCGCGTCTGGCGGCGATCAGCTCGTCTTCGGTGTGGACCTCGACGAGCGCGTAGAGCCCGAGATCCTGCGCGGTCTCGAGCAGGACCGGCAGCCGCCGTCCGACGGCGGCGACGATGAGCAAGATCGCGTCCGCGCCCGCCCAGCGCGCCAGGTGCATCTGGTAGGCGTCGAGGAAGAAGTCCTTCATGAGGAGCGTCGCCTCGGGATGCTTCTCGCGCACGCGGCGCAGGTACTGGACGTCGCCCTTGAAGAACTCCGGCTCGGTGAGCACCGAGATCGCGGCCGCGCCGGCGGAGAGATACTGCCCGGCGACCTTCACCGCCTCGTCGGCGCTCGCCTCTCCCGGATAAATCGTGCCCTTCGACGGCGAGGCGAACTTCACCTCCGCGATGACGCGCGGCCCCGGCGCCAGGAGCGCGCGGCGGAAGTCGCGCGGCTTGCGCTTGTACATCGGGTCTTTCTGAAGGACCTCGAGCGGCAGTTCCTCCCGCTGCAGCGCGATCCGCGTCTGCGTGCGCGCGCAGATCTTGTCCAGCGCCGAGTCGCCTTTGGGTTTAGCCATTCGTTAGCTTCTTCAGCGTCTCGAGCGCGGCCAGCGCCTTGCCCGAGTCGAGCGCCCGGCCGGCCAAGATCGCTCCTTCCTTGAGATCCTTCGCGATGGAAGCGACGACGAGCGCGGCGGCGGCGTTGAGCCGCACCGCCTCGCGCGCGGGACCGGGCTTGCCCTCGAAGACGCCGAGCAGGATTTTCGCGTTGTCGGCGGCGTCGCCGCCTTGGCACGAGCCCGGCGCCTGGCGCGCCACGCCGGCGGTCTCGGGGGTCACCTCGAGCTCGATGACGCGCCGCCCTATCAAGTGGGCGACGCGCGTCGGCGCGAACGGCGAGATTTCGTCGATGCCGTCGTGCCCGTGCACGACCATCGCCTCTTCCACGCCGAGCCGCTGCAGCGCCCGCGCGAGCGTCGGCACGAGGCGGCCGTCGTAGACGCCGAGCACGTGGCGGTCGGCGCCCGCCGGATTGGCGAGCGGGCCGAGGAGGTTGAAGACGGTGCGCGCGCCGAGCTCCTTCCGAACGGGCGCGGCGTGACGCATCGCCGGGTGGAAGGCCGGCGCGAACAGGAAGCAGACGCCGGCCTCCGACACGCAGCGGTTGGCGAGCTCGGGAGAGACCTCCGGCTTCACGCCGAGCGCCTCGAGCACGTCGGCCGAGCCGCATTTCGAGGAGACGGAGCGGTTGCCGTGCTTGGCCACCGCCGCGCCGGCGCCCGCGGCGACGAGCGCCGCCGCCGTCGAAATATTGAACGTCCCCGACGAGTCGCCGCCGGTGCCGCAGGTGTCGATAAGGGGACGGCGGTCGATCGTCACCTTTTTCGCGTGCGCGCGCATCGCCTCCGCGAAGCCGGCGAGCTCGTCCTCGGTCTCCCCCCGCACGCGCAGCGCGGCGAGAAACGCGCCGATCTGCGCGGAGGTCGCGGAGCCGGTCATGAGCAGGTCCATCGCCCGCC
>JACRDR010000434.1 GCA_016212845.1 Elusimicrobiota bacterium | reverse complement strand
GCCCACATCGCGGCGATCATTCAGCTCGTCACGAATCCCGGCACCAAGTACGAGCACGCCAGCCTGCCCAACGGTGGGGAAGATTTCGCGAAAGTGCAGGAAGTGCTCGCGGCGATCCGCGACCGCGTCGCGCGCCGCGCGGCGCAAGCGCCTCCGCCGAAGGCCGAAGAGCCGAAGAAAGAGGAGTCGAAGAAGAAGGCCAAGAAGCAGGAGCCCCTTCCCGACGACAAGCCGGCGCCCAAACCCGCGGGCGACGACGACATCATCGAACAGATGCGCAAGCGGGCGATGGGCTCCAAGTAAGCCGTTCGAGGGAAAATGATCAAGATCGCGGTATTCGCCTCCGGCGAAGGCACGAATCTTCAAGCTCTGCTGGACGCCACGCAGAGCCGTCGGATCCGCGGCAAGATCGTCCTGGTCGTTTCCAATAAAGAAGACGCCGGAGCCCTTCGCCGCGCCGAACGCGCCGGCATCGAGCGCCTCGTGCTGGGCCCCAAGGGCTACGCCAGCCCCGAAGAGTACAACGCCGCGCTGGCCGCCGAGTGCAAGAAGCGCGAGGTCGACCTGATCTGCCTGGCCGGCTTCCTGCTGCACGTGAAAAGCCCGCTGCTCGCCGCGTATCCCTGCCGGATTCTGAACATCCACCCCGCGCTGCTGCCGGCGTTCGGCGGCAAGGGCATGTACGGCCACTTCGTGCACGAGGCGGTGCTCGCCTCCGGCGCCAAGGTCTCCGGCTGCACCGTCCATTTCATCGACGAGGTCTACGATCACGGCCCGATCGTCTCGCAGACCCCGGTCCCCGTGCTGGCCGGCGACACTCCGGCGACGCTCGCCGCCCGGGTCCGCGCCCAGGAGCACTGGGCGTACCCCGAGGCGGTCCGGCTCTTCTGCGAAGGCAAGCTGAAGGTCGCCGGCCGGACCGTCGATATCCTGCCCTCGCACCGCGACGACTCTCCCCGGGTCAAGCGCGCGCTGGTGAGCGTCTCCGACAAGACCGGACTCATCGAATTCTGCCGCGGCCTCTACGAGCTCGGCGTCGAGATCATCTCGACCTCCGGCACCGCGAAGGCCCTGCGCGAGGCGGGCATCGAAGTCCGCTCGCTCGACACCGTGACGGGTTATCCCGAGATACTCCAGGGACGCGTGAAGACGCTGCACCCCAAGATCCACGGCGGCATCCTCCTGCGCCGCCGCGACCCCGAGCAGGCCCGCGAGGCCGCGACGCTCGGCCTCGAGCCGATCGACATGGTCGTCGTGAACCTCTATCCGTTCGCCGCGGCGGCCGCCCGGGCTTCTTCTCCGTATTCCCGCGAAGTGATCGAGCAGATCGACATCGGCGGAGTGACTTTGATCCGCGCGGCCGCGAAAAACTTCGAAGACGTCGCGGTCTGCGTATCTCCCGAAGACTACGCGGCGACTCTTAAAGAACTCGAGGTCGCCCAGGGCCAGCTCGCGCTGGAGACGCGCCGGCGCCTCGCGCTCGCCGCGTTCCAGCACACCGCGGGCTACGACGCGATGATCTCCACCGCCTGGGACGACGGGCAGCGCCCCGCCGCCGCGCCCGCGGGACTCGAAAAGTTCCCGGAGAAGCTCAGCGTCAGCTACGAGAAAGTTCAGGACCTTCGCTACGGCGAGAATCCGCACCAGCGCGCCGCCCTCTACGTCCCCGCCGGCTCGGGCGCCAAGCCGTCCTTCGAGCAGCTGCACGGCAAGGAGCTCTCCTACAACAACCTGCTCGACGCCGCCGGCACCTGGGAAGCGGCCTGCGAATACCAGCAGCCGGCCGTGGCGATCTTCAAACACGTCACCCCATGCGGAGTCGCCGTCGGCAAAACGCTCGAAGAGGCGTTCGAGAAGGCCTGGGCTTGCGATCCATTGTCCGCCTTCGGCGGCGTCCTGGCCGTGAATCGTCCGTTTACCAAAGCCATCGCCGACCTCCTCGCCAAGCGGTTCGTCGAAGTCATCACCGCGCCCGAGTACGAGCCCGAGGCGCTCGAGCTGCTCAAGAAGAAGCCGAACATCCGGCTCCTCCTACGCCGCGATCCGCCGTCGCACGCCGTCCAGCTGCGTTCGATCGGCGCGGAAATCCTGGCCACAGAACCCGACCGGATGACTTTCGGGGATTCGATGAAAGTCGTCACCAAAAGAGCCCCTTCTAAAGACGAAGAGGCCGCCCTGCGCTTCGCGTGGACCGCCTGCAAGCACGTGAAATCCAACGCGATCGTCGTGGCGGGCCCCGACGCCGTCGTCGGTATCGGCGCGGGGCAGATGTCGCGCGTCGACAGCGTCCACATCGCGGGCGTAAAGCTGCACCTCTATCTCAAGGACCACCCGAAGCCGGACCCCATGGTCCTCGCTTCGGACGCGTTTTTCCCGTTTCGCGACGGCCTCGACGCCGCCGCGACGCTCGGCATCAGCGCGGTCATCCAGCCGGGCGGCTCGGTCCGCGACGCCGAGGTCATCGCCGCCGCCGATGAAAAGAACCTGGCCATGATCTTCACCGGCATGCGCCACTTTAGACACTGATCTTTATCCAGGCGCGGACATACTGTCGGAGCCGAGAGGAGGCCGCATGATTCGAACGATGATCGCCGCGCTGCTCGTCGTCGCCAACGCCTGGGCGGCGGAGCCGGCCAAGGAGCTGGAGCAGGACGCCGCCGCGGCGCTTTCCGAAGTGCTCCCCTCCCGATCGCAGTCCAAGCGGCCGAAGCTGCCCAAGCTCGAGCCGTCCTTGGCCGCCGACGACAACTCGAACGCCGTCTTTCGCGTGTCCTTCAAGCTGCAGGACCGCGAGCTCAAGGCCTCGGGAAACTTCGTCGTCGAGAGCGGCACCCAAGCTAATTACTCCATCGGCGGCGACGAGCCGTTCGAGCGCCAGAACGCCGGCGGAGTCGGAGTCGAGTTCAAGAAGGTCGCGGCGATCATCAACGTGCTGCCGGCGTTCGTTCCCGGCACGGACATCGTCGACTGCCAATGGCAGTCGGAGCTTTCGGGCCCGCTCGCGCCGAAGGGCTCCCTGAAAGTCCACCCGATCTCCACCTTCCAGCTGCAGACCGAGTTCCGGGTCGCTCTCGGCAAGACGATCGTCTTGGTGGACGAGCCCGATCGCCGCGTCGAAGCCGTGTTCACGGAGATCAAATGAACTGCCCCAAATGCCGCGCCGGCAAGCTCCAAGACCTCAAGCTCAAGACCAAGCAGGCGAAGACCCTCGAGCTGGAACAGTGCAACATGTGCGGCGGCGTCTGGTTCGACCGCGGCGAGCTGGAAGACTACCTCGGCGGCACCGTCACGGTGATCGACTTCCCGAAGCTCGACGCGGCTCTGGCGGTAGAGCTGGACTACCGCGAGGCGAAGTGCCCGCGCTGCGACGCGAAACTTTCGAAGTCCAAGGCCCCGCAGAACGACCGCATCCAAGGCGACGCCTGCAAGCTCTGCGGCGGCCTCTGGCTCGACGGCGGCGAGGCCGACGGCATCAAGATGGCCGACAAAGTAAACGCCGTCTTCGACGACTGGCTGGCCAAGCTCAAGCCCGCGAAGCCGTGACCTGTCCAAAGTGCCGGGGTATGATGCGCCCCCATCTCGTCGTCGTCGACAACGGCGGCTGGTGGAGCGGCACGAAGCTCGACCCCGTCGAGCTCGACGTTTGCGGCGCCTGCGGCGGCGCGTGGTTCGACCCGGGCGAATGGACCGCCTATCTCGAGCGTCGCGCCGAAAGCCTGCAGAACCCGCCGTCGCTCACCCCCGCCAATCGCAAGCTGCTCGACGCCCGCGTGGCGACCTGCCCGAAGTGCAGCGTGACGATGGAACGCACGGCGCGCGGCAAGCTCACCGTCGACCTCTGCGGCGCCTGCGGCGGCCTTTGGCTCGATGGCGGCGAGTACCCGCTCGACAAGCGCGTCACCTGGGAAGAGCGCCTCGCGCGGATGCTGCGCGACTAAATCCGAACAGTGGTGCCTGGCACCAGTGTTCGGATTCTGTGGACTTTGTACCGACACGAAAACTTTTTGTATCATCGAGCAACGTGAGCACGCCGACCGCGATCCTCGCCCTGGAAGACGGAACCGTCTTCCGGGGTTTTTCATGCGGCGGCGAAGGCGAGACCGGCGGCGAGCTCGTCTTCAACACCTCACTCACCGGCTACCAAGAGGTCCTCACCGATCCCTCCTACGAAGGCCAGCTCGTGGTGATGACCTACCCGCAGATCGGCAACTACGGAATGACCGCCGAGGACCACGAGTCGCGCAAGCCGTTCCTCGAGGGCTTCGTCGTGCGCGAGCTATGCAAGCACCCCTCCAACTGGCAGTCGGTGGAGACGGTCGAGTTCTTCCTAAGAAAGCACGGCATCCCGGCGATCGAGGGCGTCGACACCCGCGCGCTGACGGTCCGGCTCCGGGAAAAAGGCGCCCTGC
>JACRDR010000433.1 GCA_016212845.1 Elusimicrobiota bacterium | reverse complement strand
TGACCACGAGGCGGCCGTCGCGCGTCTGCTGGACGTCGAACTCGATCGAGTCCGCGCCCATCTTGAGCGCCTTCTTAAAGGAGGCCATCGTGTTCTCGGGCGCGTGTCCCGAGGCGCCGCGATGGGCGATGAGGGCCGGCAGTCTCACGCGCGTCCCATCAGGTAGGGCTCGAGCACGGCAAAGAGCTCGGTGCTGGCCTCGAATCCGGCCAGCTTGTCGCGGCCGGTGCCCGGACCGTGGAAATCGGAGCCGCCGGTCGTGATCAGACCGGCCGCCTTGGCCATGCCGGAGAGGTTCGACATCGTGCCGCTCGTGTGCGTCGGGTAATAGAGCTCGAGGCCGCCGAGGCCGATGGCGTTGAACGCCTTGAAATCGTCCAGGTCGAAGATGGCGCCGGGGTGCGCGATGACGGGCATGCCGCCCGCGCCGCGGATCGCCAGGATCGCCTCCTCGGCCGTCGGGCCCATCGGGTCGACGTAGCCCGGCTTGCCCTTGGACAGGTACTTCTGAAACGCCTCCTGGCGGTTGCGCACGATCTTCTTGCGCCGGAGGGCGTCGGCCACGTGGGGGCGGCCCACCGCCTGGCCGCGGTCCTTCTCGGCCTCGCTGCGGATATCGTCCCAAGAGATCTCGAGCCCGACGCCCTGCAGCTTCTCCACGACGCCCCGGATGCGCTGCTCCCGGCGGAGGCGGAACGCCTCGAGGCTGGCCAAAAGCTCCGGCGAGTCGGGGCGGACGCCGTAGCCGAGGACGTGCGTGTCGTCTTCCCGGGTGTTGATCTCGACGCCGCAAAGGACGGTCACGCCGAGCGAGTCCCCGGCCGCCTTCGCCTCGGCGTAGCCGGAGACGCAGTCGTGGTCGCTCAAGACCATCAGCTTGATGTTGCCCTCGTGGGCGCGCCGCACGACGTCCGCCGGGCTCAGGGTCCCGTCGGAGTAATGCGAATGGGTATGCAGGTCGATCCGCACGCGACCGTACTTTACTAAATCGCGACGACTTGCTTGATCTCGGGAATTTCGGCGCGGACCATCCGCTCGACGCCGCCCTTGAGGGTGGCGGTGGAGCTGGGGCAGGTGCCGCAGGCGCCGTGGAGCTTCACTTCGACGATGCCGGAGGCTTCCGACACGGAGACGAGCGAGATGTCGCCGCCGTCGGACTGGATGTAGGGGCGGATCTTCGCCAGGACTTTCTCCACGCGCTGCGTCACGGTCAGCGTGTCGGGCGCGGCAGCGGTCTGATTATCGGCGTTTGTCATGTTGGATCCTCCCCTCTTTCTCGAAATCCTTGATAAACGCCATCGTCGCGGCGAAGGCGCGGGGCTCCGGCACGGTCAGTTGGTCCAGCGTCACCTTGTCCAGGAAGCCCTCGATCATCTCGCCGAGCCGCAGCCATACGGGCCTGATGCCGCAGTTCGACATGTGGCGGCACTCGTGCTCGCCCGAAGAGTAGCGCTCGCAGACTTCCTCGAAGACCTGGCCCTCGACGGCGCGCACCAGCTCGCCGATCGAGATCGCGGAAGACGCTTTGGCGAGCGAGTAGCCGCCCTGAGCGCCGCGCGTGCTGGCGACGAGCCCGCCTTTGCGCAGACGCTGCAGAATCTGGTCCACGTAGTCCCGCGAGACGTTCTCGAGGTCCGACAGCTTCTCGGCCGAAAGCGTGGCGCCCGGCTGCAGGGACGCGAGCCGCACCATGATGCGGGTCGAGCATTCGACGAGACTCGTGATCCTCATTAGAAAATCCCCAGCTTGTCCTTCGCCTCTTCGCTGGCGTACGTGCGAGGGTCCCAGAGCGGATTGAAGGACAAGTCGACGTCCACCGTCCGCACTCCGGGGATCTTGGCGACCGCGCCGTGCACCATGGCGAGAAGCATCGGGCCGTACGGGCAGGCCGGCGACGTAAGGCTCATCGTCACCGTCACGCGCTTGCCCTTCGCTCCTTCGACGTCCTCGATCTTGGCGCCGTAGATGAGGCCGAGCTCCACGATGCTCATGTGGATCTCGGGATCCTCGACCGGCTGCAGCGCCGCGCCGATGGCCTTGAAACTGAGTTCCGCGGCTACCGGAGCCGCCTCTTGAGGCGTGCTCATGTCCCCTCCCTGTCTCCCAACTCCTGATACTCCGCCGCGCCCTGCTGGAGTCCCAGCCGGAGCACGTTCCAAGAAAGCATCGCGCACTTCACCCGCGCCGGAAACTTTCGGACGCCCTCGAGCGCCTTCGTCTCTTCGAGCTCGGCGGGCATTTGGTCCATCGGACCACGGCGCACCATGAAGTCGCCGAACGCCTCGACGAGCTTCAGCACCTCGGGCACGCTCTTGCCCTCGACCGCCTCGGCCATCATGGCGGAGGAAGCCTGGCTGATCACGCAGCCGTGGCCGTCGAAGCGCAGCTTGTCGAGCCGGTCGCCCTGGCGGGTGGCCGTGATCTCGATCTCGTCGCCGCAGATCGGGCTGACGCCGTGTCCGCGGACGTCGTGCGGCTCGAGCTTGCCCTTATGGGCGCGGCTGCGGTAGTAATCGAGCAAAACGTCGCGGTAAAGGTCCGCGAGCTCGGCGTCGCCCTCAGCCATGCTTGGCCTCCGCCGGGACTTTGAAGAAGTCCTTCACCTTCCGGAGCCCGCGGCCGAACGCCGACACGTCCTCAAGAGTATTGTACACGTAGAAACTGGCCCTCGCGGTGCCGCCGATCTTGAGCTTGCGCATCAGCGGCTGGCAGCAGTGGTGGCCGGCGCGGATGGCGATGCCCTCGCTGTCGAAAACCTGGCCCACGTCGTGCGGGTGGATGTCGGCGACGTTGAAGGAGATGACTCCGCCGCGATGCTGGGGGTCCCGCGGCCCGTAGAGGGCGATCTGGCCCTCGGCCTCGACCACGCGGAGCGCGGCCTCGGTGAGTTCGAGCTCGTGGCGGCGCACCGCCTCCATGCCGAGCTTGTTCAGATAGTCGACCGCCGCGCCGAAGGCGATGGCGCCCGCGATGTTGGGCGTGCCCGCCTCGAACTTATAAGGAACCTCGTTCCAGGTGGAGCGGTCGAGCCAGACTTCCTGGATCATGTCGCCGCCGCCCATGAAGGGGTCCATGCTCTCGAGGAGCTTCCGCTTGCCCCAGAGCACTCCGATGCCGGTCGGGCCGAGCATCTTGTGGCTCGAGAAAACGAGGAAGTCGCAGTCCCAGGCCGCGACGTCGGTCTTGAGGTGGGGCGTCCACTGGGAGGCGTCGACGAGCGTGGTCGCGCCGTGCTTCTTGGCCATCGCGAGCAGCTCCGGCACCGGATTGATCGTCCCGAGCGCGTTGGACATCGCGGTGAAGGCGACGAGCTTGGTCTTGGGCCCGATGAGCCCTCTGGCGGCCTCGAGCTCGATCGTGCCTTCGGGCGTCACCGGGATGAACTTGAGCGTCGCGCCCTTCGCTTTCGCGGCGAGCTGCCACGGCACGAGGTTGGAGTGATGCTCCATCTCGGTGAGGACGATCTCGTCGCCTTCCTTGAGGAACTTCCGGCCCCAGGAGTGCGCGACGAGGTTGAGCGCCTCGGTGGCGTTGCGGGTGAAGACGATCTCGTGCGCCGAGGCCGCGCCGATGAACTTGGCGACCTTCTCGCGAGAGAGGTCCATCATCTCGGTCGATTCCTGCGACAACAGGTGGACGCCGCGGTGGATGTTGGCGTTGTTCGTCTCGTAGAAGCTCTTTTCCAGGTCGATGACCGAGGAGGGCTTCTGCGAGGTGGCCGCGTTGTCGAGGTAGACGAGGGCCTTGCCGCGGATCTTGCGGTTCAAGATCGGGAAGTCCTTGCGGATCGCTTTGGGATCGAAGCCCATCACTCCACCTCGACGACGACGTCGCCGCCTTCGACGCGCACGGGAAAGGTGCGCACCGGGGCGATCGCCGGCATGCGGACGGCCGCGCCCGACTTCACGTCGAAGCGGGCGCCGTGGCGCGGGCACTCGACTTGCTCGCCCTTGAGGTTGCCCTCGCCGAGCGGGCCGTCGTCGTGCGAGCAGAGGTCTTCGATGGCGTAGAACGTGCCGCCGACGTTGCAGATCGCGATGCGCTCGCCCGAGGCCTCGACGATGCGCATCTGGCCGGGAGCGATCTCGGATGCCTTGGCGACTTTCGTCGCGGTCACTCGAGCCCCCGCTCCACGCGGCCCGGCAGCTCTTCCTTGAGCCGCTCGAGCGGCACCTGCGCCAGGATCGGCTCGAAGAAGCCCATGACGAGCTGCTTCGCCGCCTCCTTCGGATCGAGGCCGCGGCACGCGAGATAGAAGAGCTCCTCGCGGCTCACCGGGCCCATCGTCGCGCCGTGCTTGCAGCGGACCTGGTCGGTGAGGATCTCGAGCACGGGCGTCGTGTCGGCCCGGGCTGTGTCGGAGAGCAGCAGGTTGTTGTTCTGCTGGAAGGCGTCGCAGCCGAGCGCGTCCTTCTCCACGCGGATCATGCCGGTGTAGACGGAACGGGCGCGGTCTTTGAGCGCCGCCTTGAAAAGGAGGTCCGACTGCGAGCGCGACGCGCGGTGCATCTGCCACGTCGTCGTGTCGAAGAACTGGCGCGCCGAGCCGAAGACGACGCCGAAGAGCTCGCTCCGGGCGCCCGCGCCGAGAAGCTCGACGTGCACGTTCGACTTGTGGAGCGCGCCGCCGAGCAGGATCGAGGTATGCCTGAGGTGCGCGTCCTGCGCGAGGTCGATCCGCTGGTTCCAGAAATGCGTCGCGGTCTTGGGCAAGCCCTGGTTGTAAAAGTAGTTCAGGCGCGCGCCCCGTCCCACCTTCAGCCGGCCGAACGCGGTGGAAAGGTCCGCCGCCTCGGAGTGGTCCTCGATGACGGTCGCCTCGGCGCCGTCGCCGACGACCGCCACGAGCCGCGGAAACGAGTGTTTGGCGCCGCCGAGGAACGCGACGTCGAACGGCTTCTCCACGAGCACCCCGTTGGGGACGTAGAGGAACGCGCCGCCCTTCCAAAGCGCGGCGTTGGCCGCCTCGAGCTTGGCGAGATCGGGGCCGGCGCAGCGCATGAGCGCGGGCTTCACCAGGTTCGGATGGTCGCGGAACGCCTTCTCCAGGCTCGTGAAGACGACGCCCTTCGCCGCGAGCGCGGGATCGAGGTCGACCGCCGCGTCGGGGAAGGCGGGCGCCTGGCGCAGCGCGCCGGCGGCGGCGCCGCGATCGATCTTAGACGGCGTCGTCGCGTTGCAGACGGAGTCCGGCCGGAGCTCTTCGAGCTTCCAGCGCGCGAAGTCGACGCGGCGCCAGAACTCGGACGTCTTGAGGGGCGCGGCCGACGCTTGGAACGCGTTCCACGCGTCGCGGCGGAGCTCGTCGAGCTCGGAGAGGGTCTGGGCGGCGGGCATCTAACCTACCGACCCTTCCATCTCGAGCTGGATGAGCCGGTTGAGCTCGACCGCGTACTCGAGAGGGAGCTCCTTCGTGAACGCCTCGAAGAAGCCGTTGACGACCATCGTCGTCGCTTCCGCCTCGGTGAGGCCGCGGCTCTGCAGATAGAAGAGCTGCTCCTCGCCGATCTTGGAGACGGAGGCCTCGTGGCCGACGTTGACGCGCTGGCCGTCGATCTCCATCGTGGGATAGGTATCCGAGCGCGACGCCTCGTCGAGCAGCAGGGCGTCGCAGCGGACGTTGACCTTCACGTCGTGCGCCTGCGGGTGCACCTTCACGAGGCCGCGGTAGCTCGCGCGGCCGCCGTCCTTCGAGATGGACTTCGAGGTGATCGTGCCCGAGGTGTTCGGCGCGGCGAAGACGAACTTCGCCCCGGTGTCCTGGTGCTGGCCCTTGCCCGCGAACGCGACCGAGAGGACCTCCGCGCGCGCGCCCTCGCCGACGAGGTAGACGGCGGGGTACTTCATCGTGAGCTTGGAGCCGAGGTTGCCGTCGACCCACTCGACGAACGCGTTCGCGTGAGCGACGGCGCGCTTGGTCACGAGGTTGTAGACGTTGTTCGCCCAGTTCTGGATCGTGGTGTAGCGGATGTGAGCGCCGGGGAGCGCGATGAGCTCGACGACCGCCGAGTGCAGCGCGTCGGCGCTCCACGTCGGGGCGGTGCAGCCCTCGATGTAGTGGACGCTCGAGCCCTCGTCGGCGATGATGAGCGTGCGCTCGAACTGGCCCGCCTTCTCGGCGTTGATGCGGAAGTACGCTTGGAGCGGCATCGTCACCTTCGCGCCCTTGGGCACGTAGATGAAGGAGCCGCCCGACCAGACCGCGGAGTTGAGGGCCGCGAACTTGTTGTCGGTCGGCGGGATGATCGTGCCGATGTACTTCCGGATGATCTCGGGGTGCTCGCGCAGGCCCGCGTCCATGTCGAGAAAGATGACGCCCTGCTTCTCGAGCTCCTTGTTGATCTGGTGGTAGACCGCTTCCGAGTCGTACTGCGCGGTCACGCCGGCGAGGAACTTGCGCTCCGCCTCGGGGATGCCGAGCTTGTCGAACGTCTTTTTGATGTCGGAGGGCACGTCTTCCCAGGTGCGCGCGGCGCCCGCGGACGGCTTCATGTAGTAGTAGATCTCGTCGAAATCGATGGCGTTGAGCATCTCCTGGTCGCCCCACGTCGGGCGCGGCTTCGACAAGAAGATCTCGTACGCCTTCAGCCGCCACTCGAGCATCCACTCGGGCTCTTTCTTTCGGCGGGAGATGTCGACGATGACGTCCTTCGAGAGGCCCTTCTTCGCCTTGAAGACGTAGTTCTCCGCGTCGAAGAAG
The DNA here is from genome assembly GCA_016212845.1 of Elusimicrobiota bacterium. GTDB lineage: Bacteria > Elusimicrobiota > Elusimicrobia > UBA1565 > JACRDR01 > JACRDR01. The sequence continues at coordinate 1,650 of JACRDR010000433.1, read as the reverse complement.
CCGTACTTCGACGCGTAGTCGTCCTTGAGATTCGCGATGCCGGCGGCGGTCTCGCTCATGCGGCCCCCGCGGGGTGTTTCACCCAGTCGTAGCCCTTCTTCTCGAGCTCTTTCGCGAGCTCGGGACCGCCGGAGTGCGCGATCTGGCCGGCCACGAGCACATGGATAAACTGCGGCCTTACGTAGTCGAGGATGCGCTGATAGTGGGTGATGAGGAGGATGCCGCGCTCGGGCGAGGCGAGGCGGTTGATGCCGCCGGAGACGATGCGCAGCGCGTCGATGTCGAGGCCGGAGTCGGTCTCGTCTAGGATCGCGAGCTTGGGCTCGAGCATCGCCATCTGGAGCGTCTCGAGGCGCTTCTTCTCGCCGCCGGAGAACCCCTCGTTGACGTAGCGGGTGGCGAACTTCTCGTCCATCTCGAGCTGGCCCATCTTCTCGCGGAGGTTCTTGCGGAAGGTCTTCACGACGCCCTCGTCGCCCTTGATCGACTTCAGGCTCGTGCGGAGAAAATTCGCGACGCTCACGCCGGGGATCGCGGTGGGGTACTGAAAGGAAAGGAACATGCCCTTCCGCGCGCGCTCATGGGTCTTGGCGTTCGTGACGTCTTCGCCGTTGAACAGGATGCGGCCTTGGGTGACCGTGTACTTCGGGTGGCCCAAGAGGGTGTAGGAAAGGGTGCTTTTTCCGGAGCCGTTCGGCCCCATGAGCGCGTGAATCTGGCCCTTCTCGATGACGAGGTTGACGCCCTTGAGGATGGGCTTCCCCTCGACTTCCACGTGCAGATTCTCGATGACCAAAAGCGGCATGTACTCCTCCTGTTCCCCTGAAGGATAGCATACCTGACTAATTCGATCAAGTATGAGGGATTATTAAGGTCTTTCTTGTCTTTTTATGGGAATCCGGGACTTCCCTGGGTCCGCCTGGGCCCTTTGGCCCAAATCGACTGGGGCCTGCCGGCCCTACTCCGTCGGCACCGGGGAAGCTAAATTCTCTCTAGGACATGGCCCCGGGCTTCCTCTATATTGTCGCCGCCGTCTCCGCGTTCGCGCAGGTCCCTGAAATCGGGGCCGTGCGCGAGACCGAGGGACCCCGCATTACCCCCCCGCAGGTAGTCACAGCCGCGACGAACCGGCCGCCGGTCCGCGCGCGCGCCGAGTGGGATTCGAAGCCGCCCGCCGCGCCCAAGGGCCCCATCCCGAACCGCACCCGCATCGCGATCCACCATACCGGCAACGCCCTCGACGAGGCGGTCTTCGCGATCCCCGCGAACGCGCCCGAGAGCCTCACCACCGCGATCGCGCGCCTGAATTTCGAACTGGGCGTCCACCGCAAGCAGATGGGCTGGACCGACATCGCCTACCACTATATCGTCGACTGGGAAGGCCGCATCTGGGAGGGCCGCCCGCAGGCCGGGCCCGGACTCAGCGTCGCCGTCCTCGGCAACTGGGGACGCCGGCCGAGATCCGCTCAGGAGGCCGACTCGCGCAAGAAGCAGGCGGAGGGCCTCGAGAACCTCCTCATCTGGCTGTCGGCCGAGCACCGCATCCGCCCCGCGTCGATCTTGAGCCACCGCGACTACGAGGAGACGACCTGCCCTGGAGACTTCCTCACCGCGCCCGTCCGCGACGCTCGCGCCCGCATCCGCGCCTTG
>JACRDR010000430.1 GCA_016212845.1 Elusimicrobiota bacterium | reverse complement strand
GCCGGAGGACTTGTGCTCTTCCTCGGGGCCGCCGCCGACGCGCATCGCGTGCCGGCTCATGTGCTTGCGCTGGCGCTCGCCCAAGAACAATTCGCTGGTCGCGAGCACCACCGGCTTGCCGTCGACCTTCGCCTCGAGGCGGGGCGACGCGTCGAGGGTGAACCTCCCCGAGCGGAGCCGCGACGCCATCGCTTCGAAGTCCCGCTCGTCGAAGCGGAGCAGGCCGCCGTGGCTGCGGAGGCGGTCGGCGTTGATGCCCAAAATAGGCGTCTTCTTCAGGAAGTGCGAGAGGTAGACGAAGTGGTTGTCGCCGCCGAGCGCGATCACGAGGGAGGAGCGCTCGAGGCCGGCCGCGTCCGCCATCTCGCGCGCGACGATCCGGCATTCCGGGAGCAGCGCCTTGAGCTTCTCCCGCACCTCGACCTGCCGCTCGTGGGACGCCAAGATCGTGTCCGCATGGACGCGGTAGTACTTCAGGAGCCGCTTGCGGGTCCAGCCGAGACGGCGCTGGTCCCACTCCAGCTTGGACTCCTTGGGCACGAGTACCGCGCGCGACAGGTCGAGTCGTTTTTTCATGGTGTCTGCCTCACGGTGCGCCGAAGCCTCCGACCGCGGTCTTCGAGAACTGCCCCGCGCTCTGGCTCGCGCGGACCGCCGACTGCGAGAACACCTGAAACGCGCGCCGGATCTCGGAGGCGGAGCTCCCGACGGTGAGGATCCACTGGTCGTCGATCCCCATCTCGCGGAAGACCTGCTTGAAGTTCGTCTGCCCGTCTCTGAGTCCCAGCGCCGCCACGATGTGGCGCTCCTGCCGCTTCATGTCCTCGACCAGCGCCCGGACGTCCTTCGCCTTCGACTGGCACGAGCCCTCGTCCGCGCCGTCGGTGATGAGAAGCGTCACCGTGCGGGAAGGCACGCCGGCCTGCGCGAATTGCCGCGACTTCGCGAGCACCGTGCCGAGCAGGACGACCGTCTGGTCGTAGAGCGGCGTCCCGAGGTTCGGGTCGTAGTTCTTGGCGTCCATGCGCATCGTGCCGCTCAAGGCGCAGTACGGGTAGAGCACCTTCCCGTTGAGGTAGCGCGTGTGCGCGAGCATGCCCTCCTTCTGCTTGGAGGCCGCCAGCGCCTCCAGGACGAGGTTGTGCCCGTCGCGCACCGCCTGCGCGTTGCCGCCGAAGCGGATCGAGCCCGAGTCGTCCGGCATCATCGTGACGAGGACCACCTCGCTGGCGGGCACGTCGTCGGGATGGACCCCGAGCCCGGCCTGGATCTGCGCGCCCAGGTCGGGGATGCTCAGGGCCTGCATCGAAGCGTCCGACAGCTCGCCTTCCTTCAGAGCCGCATTAAACAATTCTTTAGGGTCTTCCATAGAGATTTCTCCTAGAGGCGAATGCCCGGCCAGGCTTCGATCGGGTCCGTCGACTTCACGAGGTTCATGCCCGCGTCGGCGAAGCGCCCAAACGCCGACTCGGCCTGCGGCGTGAAGTCCGCCGCGAGCCCGCCCTTGCCGTCCGGCACGGTCACCGACGACATGCAGTCGGTGAGGATGTAGACCTTCTTTGCGAGCGCCGGATCCTGGGCCAAGATCTCGCCCAGGAGGTCGTCGATCGAGCTCTTCACGCAGTGGCTGGCCGCCTGTCCGGCGATCGCCACCACGTCGGACGTCAGCAGCGTCTTGAGGAACTGCGTGTTCCGCTGGGCCAAGGGCGCGCCGTCGTGGCGCGTGAGCACCTCCGGCCGCAGGACCGAGTAATTTTCGGTCAGCGCGTTGCCGCCCTTCACCTCGACCCACGACTGCGCGCCGCGGACGAACGAGTGGAACAATCTCGCCTCGTGCAGCACGCCCGCGAGCGCGTGGCCGTCCGAGCCGAGCACGCAGTGCGGCGGCCAGAGGAACAGCCGGTATTTGGCCGCTTTCTCGAGCTCGGCGCAGTAGTGGTACGCCTGCTTGAGGAGCCACGAGTAGTTGCCGCCGCACAGCCACTTCGCCACCATCGGCGACGGCCGCACCTCGCCCCGGCCCACCTGGTCGGCGGTGATCTCCCGGAAGGCGGTCAGCGGCCTCTCGTCCTTGTCGATCCAAAACGACGGGAAGAAGATCTGATACGCGAAGTGCGTATCCATCGTCGTCGTTATGTTCGTGACGTGCCGGAGGTTCCGGTAGAGGAACTCCGAGAGCTTCCGGCTGTCGTCGATCGCGCCGTGGCCCGACCGGCCCGCGACGTAGAGCGAGCCGTTCGGGAAGCAGAAGTCCTTCTGCACGTCGATGAGGAGCAGATGGACCGTCGTCTTGTCGGAGGCGGCCGGCAAGATTCCGTGCTCGCGGCGGTAGTCTTCCGCCGCGGCGAACAGCTTCTGCTGATCGGGAGCGTACTCCCACTTCGCCGCGTTCTTCGGGTCGAAGAACGCCGGCGGGGCCAGCGGTGTCTGGACGTTCATACGGTCGCCTCCTGGGTGACTTCGAGTTTGAGGATCTCGCGGCGGTTGGCCACGACGATGCCGTCCGGCCCCGCCGCGAGCCTCGAGGCCGAGTCCACGAAGGGCTCGGTCTCCGCGTACTCCGTCGTCAGCGAAAGGTCTTCCTGCACGCGCACGATCCCGCGGTCCGTCGGGACGAAGAGATGCGGGCCCGCGGCGCAGGCGCCGTGCAGGCTCTCGAGCCAGGCCGGGGCGTCGACGGAGGCGGCGACCGTCCCGTCTTTTTTTATCACGACGCAGCGCCGCGTGAGCTTGCCGCCGAGCTCGAGCTGCAGCAGGAGCCACGCCCGGCCGGGTCCGAACACGCACGCGGCGTCGAGCACGCGTCCGCGCATGGGGGGCAAGACGACGCCGTCGTTGAGGCCTTTGCGCTCGGGGTGGAACGTGAAGCCGACCGTGAGCCCGCCCGCGCGGTAGAAGCCGAAGCCGAACTCGGGGCCGGACCAAAGCCGGGTCTGTCCGGCGAGCACCTCGCCGATGCGCTCGTCGCCGAGCGCCCCGTCGCGCCACAGCGCGCCGTCGCGCTCCCAGTACGAGCGCCGCGCCGCGTGGGCGAACGCCTCGCCGGGCTGGGCGGCGAGGGTGTTCTCGCCGTCGAGGAAAAACCGCATGCCGGGCCGCAGCGCTCCGAGCGCGACGGTCCTGCCGTCCTCGCGGCGGTACTCGCCGCCGCCGTAGACGAGCCAGCCCGAGGCCGAGACGGCGAGGATTTCGCCGTCGGTGTCGAGCAGCCGCGTGGCCTTCACGCGGCCGCGGATGACGACGAGTTGTCTCCGCGCGTGCACCTGGGCGCCGGCGCAGACTGGGCAGGCCGCGCGGGCGTGCGCGAGGCCGCACGAGGCGCAGCGGGTCCAGCACAGGCCGTCGAGCAGCGCGCGCGGAAAGGGCGCGCGGACGTCCTGCGCGAACGTCTCGTGGAAGCGATGCAGGAGCTCGTCCGGCAGGGCCTTCCACGGCACCGCGGCCTTTGGGTAGCGCACCTTCGGGTCGAAGACCGTCACGCGATGGAGCGTCCGGTCGGCCGGCCGCCCCGGACCGGGCAGCACGCCGCCGTAGGGATGCACGAGCAGGAGCGACTGGAAGAGCATCACGTCGAAGGCGTACCAGTCCGACGCCGTCGAGTGAGCCTTCGAGGGGCGCAGGCCTTGGTCGCACACGAGCGGGTCGACGAAGCGGTCGGTGTAGGCGAGGCAGGCGTGCGGCCCGAACTGGAAGCTGTCGGCGTCGATTAGGTGCGCCGCGCCGTGGGCGGTGAGGACGTTCAAGTCGTTGAAGTCGCCGACCACGATCCCGAGCTCGTGGAGCCGCGCGACGGTGGCGTGCAAGTCGAGGAAGAGGGGGGCGACGGCGGCGTTCGGCACCGCGCGGCGGAAGGAGGGGTCCGACCACTTGAGCAGGGGTTCGGCGCCCGGCACGAGCCGCATCGCGTAGCCCACGACGCGTCCCGCGCGGTCGAGCGCGAGCTGCTGCGGCGCGACCACCCGGCCCGGCAGGCCGGCGGGAAAATCGCGGAGCTTCTCCCAGCGGGTGCGCAGGCGCTCGCGCGCGGCGTCGATCTCCTCCGGGCGTCCCTTGTAGTCGGGATGGTCGGGCCCCTTGTAGAGCTTGAGCGCCAAGCCTGAGCCGATGTCGTAGACGTCGGCCTCGCCGCCCGTGCCGATCGACTGCGCGGGCTGCACCTTGAGGCGGCGTCCGCCGAGCATGACCTCGGTCATACCGCCCTCCTTATTAGGGCTGCGGTGGCGTCGTCCGCGGGCCTCTGCAGCTTGAGCTTGCGGCGGAGAAGATCGGGGTTGGCGAAGAGGCGTTCGTCCGACTCGAAGGCGAGGTCGAGGTCGGCCGCGCCGTCGGTGGCGATGAGGACGCGCGCGGCGGGGCCGTCGTAGAGCGACTCGAAGGCGGCGGGAGCGCCCTCGAGCGCGTAGGCCAGATACGGCGGCGCGTTGCCGGGGAAGGGGCCCAAGCGGCGGAGCGCGCCGTCGATGACGATCCCGCCGTCGCCGCAGGCGAAGGCCAGGGCGTGGTCCGCCGAGCAGGCCGCGCCGACGATCGTAAACAGAAGGTGTTCGCGGACGTCGAGCCCGGCGGCGAGGGCGGCGAGGCGGAGCCCGGAGAGCACCCGGCGTTCGAGGACCGTGAGATCGAGGGCGCCGGAGGTCTCGAGCATCCGGGCGGCCGCGAGGGCGGTGAGGCGGGCGCCCAGCTAGGCGCCTATCCCGCTCATGGGCTCGGAGCCGCAGCCGTCGCAGACGACGGCGACCGCTCCCCAATCCCCCGAGAGCACCCGGAAAGCGTCCTGGTTGGGGCGCTCCGCCAGCCAGTGAGCGCGTCCAGTCGCCGACCCCGCCACCACTAAGTGTCTCATGTACACACTATAGTGTATAAACAACACTATGTCAAGACCCAAACAACTTAAGCCTGGGGTCTGACCCCAGGCTTAAGTTGTTGCTAGAGCTCGAAGTTGAAGCCCTTCTTTTTTAGCTGGCGGTACTTCTCTTCGTCGAAGCGGTAGAGCCGCGCGGCTCGGTGCGCGACGTCCTTTTCCACTTCCTTCAGGTCGACCAGGCGGTCCATCGCGAGCAGCTTTTTTCGGAAATTGCGTTTGTCGAGGGCGCGCTCGAGCACGATCTCGTATAAGCGCTGCAGCTGCGACAGCGTGAACCTCCTCGGCAGCAGCTCGAACCCGAGCGGCTCGTACCGGAGCTTGCCCTTCAGCCGCGCGAGCGCGGTCTCGAGAATCTTCGCGTGGTCGAAGGCCAACGACGGAGCCTTGGCGACCGGCGTCCAAGCGGCGCCTTCCGCGTCGCTCGACGCCTTCGGCGGATGCTCGTTCAAATTGACCAGCGCGTAGTACGCCACGCTCACCACGCGGCCGCGCGGATCGCGCCCGGGCTCGCCGAATGTGTAAAGCTGCTCCAGAAACACATCGGCCAGCCCCGTCTCTTCCTTGAGCTCGCGCCGCGCGGCGTCTTCCAGCGACTCGCCGGCCCAAACGAAGCCGCCGGGCAGCGCCCAGCCGCCCTTGAAGGGGGGGATCGCGCGGCGGATTAAGAGGACCCGCAGGTCCGCTTTCGTCGCGTCGAGCCCGAATACGACGCAATCGACCGCCACGGCGTGCCTTTCTGGTGTCATTTCCACACGAAGTATGCGATCTCGCGAGCGCTCCGTCAAGTCGCGCGCTTCGGTCGCGTGGAACCGCTCCGGAGTCGTGATATACTGTGGGTTCTCGTCGAGGAATCGTCGCATTCCGTTGACTTTTTCGAGGGATTCTGCTATTATTTCGTACGCTTTTGCCAAAAGAATGGTAATAGATGGCAAAAGATGGACTCAATGTAGCGCCGAGGGCGGAGACACATGTATTTAAAGTCCGTCGAGATCGTCGGGTTCAAGTCGTTCGCGGATAAGACCAAGCTGGACTTCAAGCCGGGGATGAGCGCCATCATCGGCCCGAACGGCTCCGGCAAGTCCAACGTCAACGAGGCCATTCGCTGGTGCATCGGCGAGATGTCCTGGAAGTCGCTCCGCTCCACCGCGATGGTGGACGTGAT
>JACRDR010000429.1 GCA_016212845.1 Elusimicrobiota bacterium | reverse complement strand
GGCGCCGAACACGGCGGCCAGGGTCGCGGCGCTGTTGAGGCCGAAGCCGACCGCGAGATCCGAGCCGGCGGCGACGCCGATGCCTCCGACGTGCCACTCGGTGACGAGGAGCCGGCCTTGCGCCTTCAGCTTGTCGAGCAGGGCCATGATCGCCGGACCGTCGGGGAGAGCGAGGTAGTCGGGCGAGCCCTTGGGCTTGAGTGTCGCGGACCAGCCGGCGTTGCGGTCGAGGAGCGTCAGCATCGAGAGCAGAAAGCGCGAGAGGCTCTTCGGCCCGCTGTAGATGTTGTAGGAGACCGACCCGTCGAAGAGCGCGAGCTTGAACCCCGGGGGCAGCGCCGCCGGGATGCGCCGGTCCTGCTCGCGCGGGACGATGAACGTGCCGCAGGGCAGGATGTGGCGGCAGTCGTGGCCCTTGAGCTCGAGCCAGCGCTTGTTGTTCTCGCCCCAGACCCAGTAGAGATGGGCCGGCGTCATGTGGATCGGCTCGGTCGTGAACGGGAAGTCGGACCAGTGGATCCCCATCATCGCGCCGCCCGCGCGCTCGAGCGCCATCGCCTGGGCGGCCTGCGTCCACTCGAACTCGAGGTACTGGACCAGGAGCTTCACCCGGTAGCGCGCGAACACCGCCGCCCACGTCGCGGTGTGCAGCTCGAGCTCGAGGCGGAACCAGCGGTGCCACCACGCGATGGCGCCCGCCGCGAGGAAGGCGTTCGCCGCGCCCCGGAGATCTCCGGCGGAGAGGGCCGCCGCGCGGCTCGGCGGACGGCACTCGACCCAATGCATGCCGGCGTCGCGGATTTTCCGGCGCTCCTCCGCCGTGTCGCCGAAGCCGGGCTGGTCGAAGTAGCAGACCTTGTCGTAGGAGGTCCCGCGCGTGTGGGGCGCCCAGAACGAGCGCGTGAGATAGCCGCCCTGAAAATCCGCCGGGTGATACTGGATCCACGCGGCGGGGCGGATCGTCTCCATCGAATGGGCGTTTTTCGGCCCGGTGAGCGCGGCCTTCGCGGCCCGGGCGAGGAGGCGGAGCGGCTTGGCGACCGTCTTGAGGTGCTTGACGAAAGAGAGGTTCTGGCGCAGCCTGACCTTTCCGGGCTTCCAGCCGTCGAGGATCAGGCCGTTCGCCGGGTGCCGGGCCAGGATCGCCTCGTGGTCGCCCTCCTTGGCCTTGGCCTCGACCATGACGAGGAACGTGACCCGGAACATCAGCGCATTCGCGAGGAACGACTTGAGCGTCCGGCGATCGAGCGCGCTCCCTCCAGCCTGCCGGCAGGCGGGCTCGAGCACGCGGTCGAGCTCGGCCTCGCGGCGATAGTTGAGCGCGCGCCCCCGCTCGTCGTGGCCGTCGAGGTCGAGGCAGGCGGGCGCGAACCGGGAGGCGGCGCCGAGGCGGGCGAGAAGCCCGGCGGCGCGCGGCGAGATCTGATGCTCGTCGTAGAGGACGCGCGCGTCGCGCGCGGCGGCCTCGAAGGTGAGCCAGATCAGGGAAGGGACGGTGAGGCGTTCGACCCAGAGCGTGAGCACCGGGCTACCGCCCGGCTCGCAGGGGCGCCATCGCGGCTTCGGTCGGGCCGGCGGGCGCGGGCGTGACGCCGTCGACGACCTTGCGGAGGGAGCGATAGTCGGCGAACGCGTCGTGCGAGGGCCCGGCGATCCGCCGCTTGAGCGCTTCCCACACGTGGCCGGCGAACGTGGCGGGGCCGAGGCGCTTGTACTCGCGCACGAGCAGCCAGAGCCAGAGCAGCGGCGTGCGGATCGGGTAGAGGTACGCCGAGATCACGTCGTAGAAAAGCGAGCGCTGCAGGTTGAAGTAGCCGCCGGTGTTGTAGTCGAGCCCGTCCTTCGCCGCGGCCTCCGCCTTGAGCGCCTCGTAGCGCTTCGGGCTGATGTAGCGCAGGAGCGTGTGCTGATAGATCTCCATGACTGACGGGGGAGGCAGGTTGCGCACCTTTCGGTAGTGGGCGGTGCACTCCAGGATGATGCGGCGCCGCCAGGACTGCACCGTGAGGTAGTCCCAGTCGGTGAAATTGATGAACTTCGTGTCGTCGGCGGCCTCGACGTCGCTGTCGAGCTCGAGATAGGCCTCCTCTTCCTTGAGGGACTTGCCGAGGAGGCACTTGAACCGCGCGTACTCGTACACGGGCGTCCCGGGCAGAGCCTGGATGAAGTTGATGGAGAGCTTGCGGACCGGCGGCTCCTCGAGGATCTCGGTGGTCTTCTTGAGGAATTCGATCGTCTCGCCGATCGTCTCGTGGTTCTCGCCGGGCATGCCGAGCACGAGCTGATAGACCGTGAATAGCCCGGCCTCCTTCGTCCAGCGGGCCCCGTTGATCGACTGCTCGAGGCTGATGTTTTTTTCCATCACTTCGAGGATGCGCGGGCTGCCGGTCTCCATGCCGTAGTAGGCGGCGACGCAGCCCGACTCCCGCAATCGCTTGAGCAATGTAGGTTCGACGGTGCGCACGCGCACGCCCGCGACGTCGTAGAGGACGTCGTAAGGCTTGATCGCCTCGATGAACTCATTGATCTGGCGCTTGTCGGAGCCGAAATTTTCGTCGCCGACCTGGAAGTAGCCGACGTTGTAGCGCTCGATCAAGTACTTCACCGTCTTCATGATCGTCTCGGTGGGCCAGGCGCGATAACCCTTGTCCCAGCGGTGGCAGAACGTGCAGCGCGCGACGCAGCCCTTGGAGGTGAGCAGAGTCGCCATCTTCTTGCCTTTCCGATGAGGCTCGAAGGTGCGCGGGTCCGCCATGAAATCGGGGCGCACCGTAGGCTCGTTGACGTAGAGCTTGATGTCGGAGAACTGCTCGAGGATGGAATAGTCCGGGACCTCGAACTCCTCGGCGCCGATCTTGAACTCGTAGCCCGTGAACGTCATCTCGCCCTTCTCGTCGAGATAGGTCAGGCCCTTGATCGTCTTGAGCTTTTCGTAGTCGTCGCCCGAAAGACCGCGCTCTAGGCGGTCCTTCAGGTAGTTCATCAGGTTGACCGAGACGAGTTCGCCCTCGCCGGCGGCGCAGTAGTCGATGCCCGCGAGGCGGTGCAGGATCTCGGCGGAGGCGGCGAGGTTGCCGCCGAGGACGATCCGGGTCTTGGGGGACACCCGCCGGACCATGCGCGAAAGCTTCTTGGTGTAGGCGTAGGCGGTCGACACCACCGCGCTGATGCCCAGGACGTCGGGCTGGGCTTTCGTGAAGTAGGCCTCGACCTGCTCGAAAGAGGGGCGCTGCGCGTCGATGTCGTAGAACTGCGGGTCGTAGCCGGCCTTGCGGAGCGCGGAAATGACCTGCATCGAGCCGAAGGGAGGGAAATCCGTCGGAGTCGGACGGATCGGCATCGTGCAAATGACGATCTTCATCGAGCCTGAGATTGTAGCAAAATGGCCCTAATTCAGGGCCCAGCGCCTGAGGATGTCGAGGCCGGCGGGACCGCTTTTTTCGGGGTGAAACTGGAAGCCGAGGACGTTGTCCTTCCGGAGCGCCGAGCAGAAGCTCGCGCCCGCGAAAGGCGTGGTCGCGAGCCGGACCGCCGGATCGGCGGGCGCGGCGGCGTAGGAGTGCACGAAGTAGACCTGCCCGCCCGCCGGATGTCCCTCGAGCGGGCTGCCCTTCCAGGGCGCTCCGGGTTCGAGCTGGCTCCACCCGATATGGGGGACCTTCACTCGCAGGTCGCCCATCGTCTCAGGGAGCTTCGAGGTAATTCCCTTCACCAAGCCGAGGCCCTCGTGGCGGCCGAACTCGTGGCCCTCGTCCATCAGGAGCTGCATGCCGACGCAGATGCCGAGAAAGGGTTTGCCCGAGCGGCAGAAATGACGGATCGGCTCGACGAGGCCGCGGGACTTCAGCCCGTCCATGCAGTCGGCGAAGGCCCCGACGCCCGGGAGCAGCACCTTTCCGGCTCCGGCGACGTCGGCGGGGTCCGAGGTCACGACCGCGTCCGCCCCGACCTGCGCGAGCGCCCGGGTGATGCTGCGCAGGTTGCCGCGGCCGTAGTCGACGACGACGATTTTCATGCCCGCACCGCCAAGCCGGCGCCCGCCAGAGCCTTTTTTACGTCGGAGATCGCGTGCTTCTTATAATGGAAGAGATGCGCCGCGCTCACGGCGTCGGCGCGGCACTCGCGCACCGCGCGCGGAAAGTCCTCGAGAGAGCCCGCGCCGCCCGAGGCGATGACGGGCAAGGTCACGGCGCTCGAGACGAGCTTGATCAGCTCCCAGTCGTAGCCCTTCTGCGTGCCTTCTTGGTCGACGGAGGTGAGGAGGATCTCGCCGACGCCGAGCGTCTCGCCGCGCTTCGCCCACTCGATCGCGTCGACGCCGGTGCGCTCGCGGCCGTTGTCGGTGTAGGCCTCCCACTTGCCGCTCGGCTGGCGCTTGGCCTCGATGTTGAGGACGATGCACTGGGAGCCGAAGGCTCGCGCGCCCTCCGCGAGGAACTCGGGGCGCTTCACCGCGGCGGTGTTGATCGCGACCTTGTCGGCGCCGGCGCGCAGCAGCGTCTTGATGTCCGACACCGAGCGCACGCCGCCGCCCACCGTCAGCGGGATGAACACGTCCTTGGTCGTCTCCTCGAGGATTTCCACGAGGTTGTTCCGGCCGTAGAGGCTCGCGACGATGTCGATGTAGAGCAGCTCGTCGGCGCCTTCCTCGTAGTAGCGCCGCGCGAAGTCCGCGGGCTTGCCCAGCACCCGGAGCCCCTCCAGGTGGATGCCTTTCACCAGGTTCGGGGCTTTGACGTCGAGGCGGGGGATGACGCGGACCGAAGACGACGCGACGGCCCGGGGCGCGGTTTCGCTCAACGGGACCATTGTAGCGAAATTGTATAATCGGCCGACATGTCGACCAAGACGTCGCCCCAGCTCGAAGCCTACTTCGGCCTTCCGAAGGACGTGAAGTTCTGCAAGCACTGCGTCATCTCGAACCAGCGCCCGAACTCCACCGTCGAATACACCCACACGAAGGCCTCGAAGAAAGAGACGATCGCCTTCGACGCGAACGGCGTCTGCGACGCCTGCCGCTTCGGCGAGTCCAAGCGCGCCTTCATCAAGTGGGACGAGCGCGAAAAGGAGCTGATCGACCTCTGCGACCGCTTCCGCAAGAACGACGGCTCCTACGACTGCCTCGTGCCCGGCTCCGGCGGCAAGGACTCGATTTACGCCGCGCACGTGCTCAAATACAAGTACGGCATGCACCCGCTCACCGTCACGTGGGCGCCGCACATCTACACGTCCTGGGGCTGGAAGAACTTCGAGGGCTGGATCCACTCCGGCTTCGACAACTACCTCTGCACGCCGAACGGCCGCGTCCACCGGCTCCTGACCCGTCTCGCCGTCGAGAACCTCTTCCACCCGTTCCAGCCTTTCATCATCGGCCAGAAGGCGCTCGCCCCGAAGCTCGCGGCCAAGTTCGGCATCCCGCTCATCTGCTACGGCGAGAACGAGGCGGAGTACGGCAACCCGACGAGCGACAACCTCAAGC
>JACRDR010000438.1 GCA_016212845.1 Elusimicrobiota bacterium | reverse complement strand
GCTTCTTAGGCAAGCGGATGGTCACCACGCAGCCATTGTCCGACGTGAACTCGCTCTTCACCACTTCGGCGCCCTTGATGGACTCCTTGAGGCGCGCCTCGAGCGTCGAGTCCGTCTCCATCGCGCGGCTGACGGTGACGCCGCCCTCGAGCTCGACGCCCTTTACCATGGAGAGCATCTCGTACTGGGCCTTCACGATCGCCGCGTCGCGGGCGAGGGACTTCTTTTGCGTGTCGGACGGCAGGTTCGGGTCGGAAGCCCCGATTCCGATCGCCTCGAGATAGCTCTTCCTCGCCGGGTCCTGGTCCAACGTCTGATTGACCTGGCCCTTCTTCACCCGGCTCTCCGGCCCGCCGCACGCGGCGGCCGCGAACGTCAACGCCAACACGCATCCCACGGCTGCATTCAGTTTCATACCTGTCCCCCTGGTGCTCCGACGGCCTCCTCGTGATCGGCGGCCCGCTGCGCCGCCGGGAGCAGGACGTGGAATTTCGAACCCCGTCCCGCCTCGGACTCGAACCAAATCTTGCCTTCGTGCTTCCCGACGACCGCCTTGGCGATCGCGAGTCCCAAGCCCGTGCCGGGCGCGTTTATGGATGCGCGGTTGCGGGCCCGGTAGAACTTCTCGAAAACGTGCTGCTGGTCCTCGGTCGAGATGCCGACGCCCGTGTCGGCGACCGTGACCTCGACGGCGTCGCCGCGGTCCTTGCCGCTCACCGAAACCTGGCCGCCGGGCGGCGTGAACTTGATCGCGTTCGAGACCAGGTTGTCGATGACTTGGCGGAGCCAGCGGGCGTCGCCGCGGACGTTGGGGAGGCCCTCCGGGAACTCGACGCGGAACTCGATCGAGCGGCCGTCGGCCTGCCACTGATGCACCTCGCGGCAGTGCCTCAGCGCCTCGACGAGCGAGACGGGGCCGAACTCCATGCGGGCGCCGCCCTCGAGCCGCGCGATGTCGAGGAGGTCGCCGACCAGCATCGTCAGCCGGTCGGTCGCGTTGGCGATGATCGACAAGAAGCGCTTCTGCTCGAGCGTGAGCGGGCCGGGGGTTTCCTCGAGCATGACGGTAGTAAACCCCTTGATGGACGTAAGCGGCGTCTTGAACTCGTGACTGACCGTCGACACGAAATCGTCCTTGATCCGGTTCACTTCCGCCAAGCGCTGGTTCGTCTCCTCGAGCTTGCGGGTCAGCATCGCGCTCTCGAGCACGACGACCGCCTCCTCGGCGATGAGCTGGACGAACTCCATCTGCTCCGGCGTGAAGGCGTCCTTCTGGAAGCTGCCCACGCGCATGACGCCGATGCGGCGGCCTTCGAGGGTGAGCGGGACGACGATGAGCGAGTGGCACTTCCAGAGCCGGGCGTACTGCTGGACGACCGCCGGGTCGTTCATCGCGTCGCCCGTCATGAAGGCCTGGCCCGTGCGGAAGACCCGCACGGAGGAGGCTTCCTCGCGGTTGAGCGGCAGCCGGTACATCGAGCCCTCGTCGCCGCTCAGGCCGTAGGCGCCGGGCTGGACCACGAGCTCGCCGGCCTTCTCGTCGAAAAGCAGGAACGCGCAGAGGTCCGCGTTGAGCGCCTTCGCCACGATCGAGACGACCGCGCCGAGGCTGTCGAGCGCGCCCTCGTGCGGCGCCGTGATCGTGGAGGCCACCTGGTGGAGCGTGGTCATGCCGCCCTCGAGCCGCTTCTTCGAGCGCTGCACCTCCCAGAGGCTCAGGGCGAGGGCGGCCACCGCGCCGAAGTGGGCGGAGAGCAGCTCGAGATCGCCCGCGGCCGCGTCGATGAGGTCGCCGGAGGCGTCGGTCTCGGCGGCGAGCACGAGGCCGCGCAGCGAGCCTTGGCCCCACGGCAGCACGCGCGCGGAGCCGAGTCCCGCCGAGGCCGCGGCCGGCGACAGCAGATTGAGGTTTCCACGCCACTCCACGCCGCGGGCGAGAGCCGAGGCGCTCTCCCACTCCCGCTCGGAGAGACGCAGGGTCTCGGGCGCGAGCGCGGCGAGCCCCCCGGTCTTGTAGACGAGCGCGTCGCCGCCTTCGCCGCGCTTCCAGATCGCGATCGAGAGGCCTTCCGCGCGGGCGAGGAGGCGGTCCGCGCCGCTTCGAAGGATCTCGTCGAAGAGCGCGGGCTCCGAGGGCAGCCGGGCCGAGGCGAGAAGCTCGAGGGCGAGCCGGGACGAAGGGGACGCGCCCGCCGGCACGGCGCCCGTCCCGGGCGCGGCCTGCCCGGAGAGCCGGCGCCACCAGTAGGCCCCGGTGAGCAGCGCGGCGGCGGCCAGCGCCAAACTGATCGCGGTCGTCACTTTTGCCCCCGGTACACGGCGAAGAGGTCGAGGCCCGCGCGGAAATACGGGCCCGCCTCCTTGATCTTCAGGAAATTCACCCAGCCGACGCGCATGTCGATGCCCTCGAGGAGGTGCTGCACCGCGTGCTGCAGCTCCACCTCGCGCGAGGCGAGGCCGGAGCCCGGGTTGGGGCCGAGGACCAACGCCACCCGCGCGCCCGCCGCCTGCGACGAGTCGCCGATGACGAACGGCACGCCGAAGAGCTGCTCCGGGTCGTAGGCCTGCGAGTGCACGACCTTGAGCTTGATCGGCCACTTGTTCTGTGCCATGACCGCGTGGAACTGGCGCACGAGGTACTCGCCGTGCACCTCGCGGCCCTGCGGGAAGAACACCGCCATCGGGAGCGCGTTGGCGTCGTCCGGGTTCTGCGCCATGTCCTGCAGGAGCGTCTGGATCTCCTCGGTCGGGGCCGGGACGGTAGCGGGCACGTCGGGCATGAGCAGGATCGGGAAGAGGTCCTGGAGCGTGGAAGGCTGATGGTTGAGGGCCCGAAGCTCGAGGAGCGCCCGCAGCCGGTCCGCCCAGCGATTGAGCTCGCCGAACGAGCCTTCCAGCTTCGGGATGATGCCGTCGATGAGCGCGATGTCGAGCTCGAAGCCGGAGCGCGCCATCGCGGGGCCGATGATCTCCTTCTGCACCTCGAGCGTCACCGGCTTCATGTCCACCGACCAGCCGGCGGAGATCTGAAAGCGAAGCGCCTCCTCGAGCGCGCCCAAGGCGCGCGGCGGATAGACCGAGGTCATCACGACCTGCTTGGCCGAGGAGAAGCAGCCCGCCAGGAGTTGGGCGAGCGCCTCCTGGTTCTGCTCGTTGACGCCGAGCACGTGGATGTCGTCGATGAGAAGCGCGCGCGCCTTCTTCGCGAACGCCTCGAGCTCGCCCAGCTTGCCGGCCTTCTTGGCCTCGGCGGCGGCGCGCGCGCGGCGCGGGCCGGTCGTCAGGAAGATCGGATCGTTGGGGTTCGGCTCCTGGAGCGCCTTGCCGACGGCGTGCAGGAGATGGGTCTTGCCCAATCCTACCCCCCCGTAGATGAAAAGGGGGTTATAGCCTCTTCCCGGCCGCTCGGCCGCCCCCAGGGAAGCGGCATGAGCCAGGCGATTGGAGC
>JACRDR010000437.1 GCA_016212845.1 Elusimicrobiota bacterium | reverse complement strand
GCGCGGCGAGGCGGGCCGCGAGCAGCGCGGCCTGGATCGTCGCGTCGGGCCGCGCGGGCTTTTTTCCCGCGATGTCGTAGGCGGTCCCGTGGCCGGGAGACGTGCGCACCAAGGGGAGTCCGACCGTCCAGTTCACGACCCCGTAGGGTTCCATGGTCTTGAGAGGGATGAGAGCCTGGTCATGATACAAAGTCACGAGACCGTCATAGCCGCCGCACGCATGCGCGGCCCACGCGCTGTCGGCGGGCAGCGGTCCGTGGACGCGCATGCCCAGGGCCTCGAGCTTCTCGAGCGCCGGGGCCAGGACGCGTGTTTCCTCTCCGCCGAGGATGCCGTGCTCCCCGGCGTGCGGGTTCAGCGCGCAAAGTCCGAGCCTGGGACGCTTCGCGCCGAGGGTCCTTAGAGCCTCGTAAAGAAAGCGGCCCGCCTCGACGACGCTCGCGATGGTGAGCTTCTTGGGGACCTGAGAGACCGGGATGTGGCGCGTGGCGAGCACCGACCGCATCTTGCCCGCCAACAGCACCATCGCTCCTTTCTTCCCGGTCGCGCTCTCGAGATAGCCGGTATGGTCGGTGTGGCCGGTCTTCCCCATGACCCAGGCTTCCTTGGAGACGGGGCCGGTGACGAAGCCGTCGATGACGCCTCTCGCCTGGAGCTCGACCGCCGCGCGCACCGCCTCGAAGGAGGCGCGTCCGCCGTCGGTCGTGGGCTTGCCCAGGTTCCCCTTGCAGGAGAAGCCCGGGTCGTGGAGGTGCGCCACGCGCGGACCCCAGCCGCGGCGCGCGAGCAGCGCGCGCGAGCCGTTCAAGAGAGGCCGGCACGCGGCGCGGACGGCTTTGTCCGCGGCGGCGGCGAGCACGACTTCCGGCCCGATCCCGCCCGGGTCCCCCATCGTGAACGCGAGGACCGGACGGCGCGACGCCACGGGCTTAGCCTTTCTTCTCGTCGGTCGGGAGCTTGATCTCGATCTGGGCCTGCTTGCGCAGGTCCTGAGCGGTCTTTTCGAGCTCTTTCTCGAAGGACAGGTTGAAGAGGAACTGCGAGAGGTCGTCTTTGAGCTTCGGGAACGTGACGTTCTCGGCGGCCTTCTTCTCCTGCACGCGAATGAGGTGATAGCCGAACTGGGTCTCGACGGGCTCGCTCAGCTCGCCCACGGGGAGCGTGAACGCGACCTTCTCGAACTCGGGCGGCATCCAGCCGCGGAGCACGAAGCCCAGGTCGCCGCCGCGCTCGGAGCTTTCCTTGTCATCGGAGCTCTTCTTGGCGACCTCGGCGAAGTCCGCGTCGTCGGCGGAAAGCGCCTTCTTGAGCTCCTGGATCTTGGTCAGCGCCGCGTTCTTCTCCACCATCGACGCCTTCGGAGCCGTCTTGATCAAAATATGGGACACGCGCACGCGCTCGCCGGAGAGGTCCTTCACGCGCTGGCCAAGGCCCATGTAGGCCTGGGCGTCGCGGTCGGCCATGCCGGAGACGGCGCCGGTGTCGCCCTTGATGATGAACTTGATCGTGTCGAAGGCCTTCTTCACTTCCGCCTCTTCCGGCGGCTTCACCTTCGGGCGGACGGCTTCCTCGATCACGCGGCGGATCATCATCTGCTTGCGGATGCGCTCGCGGAAGGCCGACGGCGTCACACCTTCCTTCTTGAGCTCCTCGTTGAGAACCTTGTCGACCTCTTCGTCGGAGAGGGTCTTGCCCTCGGGGTCGTGGCGGAAGTTCTTCTCGCGAACCTCGTTGATGCCCGCGTCGACCTCGCGCTCGTGGATCTTCAGCTTCCGGCGCTCGGCCTCGTTCTCGAAGAGCTTGTCGTCGATCATCTGATCGAGGACCTTCTTGCGTATCTGCGTCATCGCGTCCTTGTCGCCGAGGAGCTGCGGCGCGGTCCGCTTGTACTGCTCGATGACCGAGTCCAGGTTCTTCTGGTACTCGGTTTTGAGGATCGGCTGGCCGTTGACGGTCGCCACCGTGTCCTCCACGAGGGCGGCTTTCGCGGGCGCGGCCGCCAAGAGAGCGAGCAGGGCGAGCTTACTTGAATTGGACATCGACTACCTCCACCGGGAATCGCGCCTGCAGGGTCTGCAGGTGCTGGTCGAGCTTTTGCTTCTCCAAGATGATGCGGATGCGGTCCTGCACTTCTTCCAGCTTCGTGGGCTTCTCGGCTTCTTTCTTGAGGACGTGATAGCCGAACTTGCTGCGGACCGGGCCGACGAGCTCGCCCACGCGGCTGTGGAAGACGACGTCTTCCAGCTCCGGGATGATCTCGCCGTAAAGCGCGGGGCGCATCTTGCCGCCGTCGGCCGCGGTGTCGGCGTCCAGGGAGTCCTTCGCGAGCGTCGCGAAGTTCGCGCCGCCTCGCAGCTTCTTGAGCCCGGCCTCGGCGTCTTCGGGCGTGGCGTAGAGGATGTGCCGGACGGCCACCTCGTTGGGGTGCCGGCCGTGCCTCTCCTTCACTTCCTCGTCGGTCACGCGCAGGACGCCCTTCTGGCGCAATTCTTCCCGCCAGAGGTGGATCATGAGCTTGTCCTTCGCCTGCTCCAGCGCGCGCTGCTCCTCGGCCTGGATCCGGTCCCACTCGGTGCGGAACTCGGAGGACTTCTGGACGCCCGAGTCCGTCGCGGCGGCCAGGATCAGCTTCTCGCGGATCAGGACGTCGAGGAACTGGCGGCGGCCGTTGGGGGTGAGGACGTAATTCTGGTAGTCCGGCGCGACGTCCATGAGTTTGGCGCGGAACTCGCCTTCCGTGATCGCCAGCGTTCCGACCTTCGCGACGACCGGTTCCTTGCCCTTGCAGGCGCAAAATAGAACGAGGATCGGCAGCGCCGCCCACCGGACGTTCATGAGGAAATATCGTACCAATTTACAGTTCGCCTTGCCGGACCGCGGCGCGCACCGCCTCGAGCCTCTCGGGGGTCCCGATCTCGGCCCAGGCGGAGGAATCGCTGCGGTAGCCGCGGATGTTCGGCCCGGCGGCGGCGAGCCGCAGGTAGGCCGCGGTGATCGAAAAGACCCCCCGCTCCGTCGGG
>JACRDR010000439.1 GCA_016212845.1 Elusimicrobiota bacterium | reverse complement strand
TCTCCAATCGTCCGGTACTGCGTTCGCGCAGTCGGTCGCCTCCGCCGCGCGCGCCGCCGGGACCGGCGTCCCCGTCGGGGCGATTTCCTTCCAGGTCCCGCTGTCGCCCTCGCCCGTGTTCGGGCCCGCGACGACGCTCTCCCCCGGCCTGCCGCCCGCCGCCGTCGAAGTTGCGCACAAAATGGTGCGTCGCACCGTCTGTTGCGCAACTCCCCTTCCCTTAAATAGCGCCGTTCGCGCGCAGGCGTTGGCCGCGGCGGCGCTCTCCGTGCCGGTCGAGGTGGCCCGGGTCACGCCCGTTGCCGGCAGCGAAAGGCCGGAGCAAGCTCCGACCGCTGAGAGACTCGGCGGCGCGGCGGGACGCGTCGACCGCGCGCTGTCGGAGGCCGCCCGCTGGGGCGCGCCCGCGGCGGAGCCGGAGGTTCCGGGGCCGCGCCGCGCGACGCTGTCTTCGGTCCTCACGCACCTCACCCAGTCCCGGGTCCACCACGTTCTCAAGCCCTCGCGGGGCGGCGGACGGGACCCTAGAGAAGCCGAACGCTCCCGCGCGCTAGGGAAAGTCATCGGCGTGGGCCTCGCCTTCGCCGCGATCGAGGCGGCGGGCGCCTTCTTCACCGGCAGTGTCGCGCTGCGCGCCGACGCGATGCACCTTCTGCTCGACACCGCGGTCAGCGCCGGGGCGCTCTTCGCCTTGTGGCTGGCCAAGCGGCCGGGGAACCGATTCCCGAAGGCGGAGCCGGTCATCGGCCTGATCAGCTCGATCCTCATCGGGCTCACCGCGATCGAGATCGGACACGAGGCGTATTTGCGGTTCTTGTCGCCGGTGGAGGTCAGCCCCGCCACCATGTTCCTCGCGCTCTCGGGCCTCGCGGCGAACGTCATCAACGCCCTCCTCCTGCGCAAGTTCAGCGACGACGGGCTCAGCACGAAGAGCGCGTTCCTCCACGCCCTGACCGACGCGGTCGGCTCGATCGGCATCATCCTGTCAGGGCTCGCCGTGTACTTCCTGCACTGGGTCTGGGCGGACGCCGCGATCGCCGGCGTGATCGTCTCGCTCATCGTCGCGACCGCGGGCAACCTCGCCCGCGCCTCTTGGAAATCCCTGCGGTCGAAAACGTAGCGCCGTGCATCCGCTCGACAATCCGATCCTCCATTCGCTCGAGTCGATCCACGCTCCCTTCGCCGTGGGGAGCGGGCCGGCCCGGCGATTTCTCCCCGAGATCGGGCCGCTGGCCGGCTTTCGCGGCGAGCCCGGGCCGGCGCTGGCCGCGCTTTCCCTCGTCACGCGCCCCGGCGACGGCTGTGGCTTCTTTTTGGACGAGCCGATCGAGGCCGCCGGCTGGACGCCGACGCTGAGCGGCCTCCGCCGCAAGTTCTAGTCCGGGGCTTGCAGGTGATACTTCCTCAGGGTATACGAGAGTATGGCTGGTGCGGGAAAACGAAAGGGCACGCCGAAGTCTCGTCACCTGGCTTCCAATACCGCGGATCTCGCCGTCTTTAAGAGCCGCCGTCGGAGTCCGGCTCGTCCCTACGAGGAGTTTCTCCGCGAGCTGAAGCGCGCGTGAAGTCCACCTAGAATCGTCGCCTTCCGGCCCGCCTAAAATCGCATAATACGGGCCATTCCACAGGAGGCCTCATGAACGCCACTCTCGAGAAGACCCACGCTCTTTCCGCCGTCGAATACTTCAACGCCAAGCTCCAGTTCGAAGCCACGCCGTACGGCATCAAGAACTCCGACAAGCCGGCGAACCTCTTCATGCTCGACGTCCGCGACGCCGAGTCTTTCGCCGCGGAGCACGTCCCGGGCGCGACCAACATCCCGCTGGTCGAGCTGACGAAGAAGCTCAAGACCCTCCCCAAAGACAAGACGATCATCACCTACTGCTGGCACCACGACTGCGCGGCTGCGCCGAAGGCGGCGCTCGAGCTCGCCCAGCACGGCTTCACGGTGAAGGAGATGTCCGGCGGCATCAAGGCGTGGAAGGACGCGGGCTTCCCGGTCGAAGGCAAGAAGTAAGCTTTACCTAAGAGAAAGCCCCCGGGCGCGTTCGCGCCCGGGGGCTTTTCTTTAGATCTTGCCCCAGCCGGTCGGGAGTCCGCAGCCGAACTGCTTCGTCGACATCTCGCGGATGCCCTTGTGGCTCGTCGTGATCATGATCGGCGTGCCGTCGGTCGACAGCTCGCCGGTGGCCACCGCCGCGTGGCCCCACTGGCTGCAGCCCGCCCATAAAAGAACCGCGCCGGCCGGGACGGCGCGGAAATCCTTGCTGATGCGGCCGGCGGCGGCCATCGCCGCGTAGGCGTTCTTGGCGGCGGGCTGCGCGAGTTGCGGGTCGCGCTTGCCGAGCGCGCCGCGCAACGTCGCGTTCACGAAGCCGAGGCACCAGCCCGTCCAGTCGTGCGTGCCGTTGTTCGGGTTGAGCGGAGGCTTCGCCATGTACGCCCGGGCCTGCTCGACGATCGGGGAGGGGGCCGGCTCGGCCGGCGCGGTCAGTGAGTACTTCGAGCGGAAGACGTCCTTGGAGGCGGGGCGCGGCGCCTTG
>JACRDR010000423.1 GCA_016212845.1 Elusimicrobiota bacterium | reverse complement strand
TCGATGAGCGCCTCCAGCCCGGCGTGGACCAGAGCCGTCTTCTCCGTCAGTCCCGCCAGCATCGCCGCGCGCGCCATCAGATCGTCCCGCAGAATCAATGTCGTCCTCATATGCATAAGTATGGCCTCCGAATATGTATTCGTCAAGAGCACCCTACCAGTTATACGATTGAGGGGTCGATTTTGTTCCGGGCGTGCGGGATTTTGGGCGAGAGAAAGGGCCAGACCAGGAGTGACACCGCCGCCTGCGCCGTCACCGCTCCCGCCGCCGCGCCGAAGATGCCGAACCGGGGAATCAGCAGACAGTCGACCAGGACGTTCAGCGCGAACGCGGTCGTCGCCGCGAAGGCCGCGTGCCACGATCTCTTGTCCGCGATCAGCGCGATCAGCGAGAAATGGTTGATGAACATGAACGGCAGCGCCAGCCCCAGCCAGCCCAGGGGCCGCGCCGCCTCGTGGAACTTCGCCCCGTAGATCAAAGCGATCAGCGGGCTCCCGAATAGATTAAGAGCCAGTCCCGCCAGACAGCCCGCCGCGAACAGTTCCCGCCGCAGGCGATGGATCGTCGCTTTGTGGCCGGCGTCCTCGGGTCTTGAGAACACGGGCAGCGCCGCGATCGCCAGGAACCCCGGCAGCAGGCACGCCGTCGCGACGATCCGCTCGGCCGCGAAATAATTGCCGATCTCCGCCGTCGCCACGCCCAGCCAGTTGAGGCAGGAGATGTCGATGCGCGAGAACCCGGCCAAGGCCACGCTGATCATGGTCATCGCCAGGAGTTCCTTGGCGTCGGAGACCGGCCACCCCAGCGGCGGCCAGCGCGACAGCGGCGGCAGGGCCTTGGCGCGGCGGGCGATCAAAGTCAGTCCCGCGGCTCCCGCGAGCATTTGCGCGCCCAGGAGCGCGCCGGCCGCGGCGTTCACGCTCGGCCTCAAGGCCAGCGCCAGCCACGCCAGCCCCAGGCTGGAGAACCCCAGCAGGAACTTCATCTTCGCCTCGATGATGAGCTTTTCGTACGCCAGGCACAGGTAGCTCAGCTGGTCGATGATGTTCCGGCTCGCCGCGATGCCCAGGAAAAGAAGGACGAAGACCCGCCGCGGCCCCAGACCGGGCCACAGCGCGGCCCCGATGAACAGCGCCGCGAAGAACAGGACCTTGAGATAGACCGTCTGCAGAAAAATGGTCGT
This sequence comes from Elusimicrobiota bacterium, assembly GCA_016212845.1. Classification (GTDB taxonomy): domain Bacteria; phylum Elusimicrobiota; class Elusimicrobia; order UBA1565; family JACRDR01; genus JACRDR01. The sequence continues at coordinate 1,723 of JACRDR010000423.1, read as the reverse complement.
GCCCTTCGAGCGGTCCACGGCCACATGCCGCGTCAGCAAGGTGTTGAGCCCGAAGTCGCCCACGGTCGCCAGTATCATCGCCGCGGAGAAGCCCACCGAGAACCGCCCCAGCTCCGCGGTGCCCAGCCGCCGCGCCAGAAGGATGAAATAGAGGGCCTGGAGCGCCTTGGACCCCTCGGCCGCGGACTTCCAGAAGAAGTTCCGCCCGATGCGCCGCCGCGCCGGAGCTATGTCCACCGATTCAACCCTGGAGTTGTCATGCTCATGGGCGCAGCTTGAGCCCGGCCGGCGACACGATCCGCCACTCCTCCGTCAATGGTTCGGCGATCGCCTCCCCGCTGAGCGAAACGACCTGCCCTCGCTCCCAATTCGGATCGGAAACGCCGGCCAGGCGGACTAAATCCTTCGGCTTCGGCCGCCCCATCTTGACTTCAATCGGGTAGCAGCGGCCCGCGGTCTCGACGAGGAAGTCGATCTCCTGCCCGTCCCGGGTCCGCCAGAAACGAATATCCGCATCCTGCAGGCGATGGCGCAATCCGCGGAGGATCTCTCCGAAGACGTGCGTCTCGAAGGCGGCGCCGCCCAGCGGTCCCAGGCGCAGGGCCTCGGCGTCCCGCCAGCCCGCCAGGTGGGCGCAGAGTCCCATGTCCAGGAAATAGAGCTTCGGGCTCTTGATGAGACGCTTCGTCCGGTTCGTGTGGTGCGGCGGCACCAGCTTGATGAGGAAGCTGTCCTCCAGAAGGCTCAGCCAATTCTTCGCCGTCACCGCGGAGATGCCCGCGTCCCGGGCCAGGTCGTCGTAGTTCACGACCTGCGCGGTGCGCAAGGCGCACATCTTCAGGAATATCTCGAACTCGCGGCGCTTCTCGATGCGCAGCAGCTCGCGCACGTCGCGTTCGACGTAGGTCTGCACGTAGCTCGACAGGTAGAGCTCCCGGGCGTCCGGGGCCGTCACCCCGGAGAGTTTCGGGAAGGTCGTTTCCAGTATCCCTTCAAAATAGGCGGACGGAGAGCCGAGGCGGATTTTCTTTTCTTCATCGGACAGTCCGAAGAGGTTGACGATGGCGACTCGACCGGCCAACGTCTCCTTGACGCCCTCCATGACGGAGAAATTCTGCGACCCCGTCAGCCAGACGGCTCCCGCGCCGGGGGCGCGGTCGGCCAGCCGCTTGATGGGGCTGAGCAGCTGCGGTGCGTATTGAATTTCATCGATGAGCAGCGGCGGTTCGAGCCCGCGCATGAACAGTTCCGGATCCTGATTGGCCCGGGCCCGGACGTCGAGATTGTCCAAATCCACGAAGCGGCGCGCCCCAGCGCAGCGCTTGAGAAGGGAACTCTTGCCCACCTGCCTGGGACCAAGCAGCAGCCATACCGGGAACAGCCGCAACGCGGGAGAGGGCGTCGTCAAAAGACCTTCCAGCGTGCGCTGAATCCATGCGTCTGGCATATCTAAAGTATACCTTGGATTTGCCGGAACGACAAGGGCGCCATAACTAATTAAACGATGGCACTCGATCCTTTAATTATCAAGGTATTTATTAAAGAGAGGATTCTCCAGACATGCGCCCGGGCTCGTCACGCCGCCGCCATTTTCCGGATGACCGGAAGGACCCGGCTCGCCTTTTTTTCGGCGACGCAAAAGGAGAAGAGCCTCAAGCCCAGGACTTCGGCCATTTTCCCGATGCGGGCCAGCGACGCGGAGCGCAGCCCGCCGCCCGCGCCG
>JACRDR010000054.1 GCA_016212845.1 Elusimicrobiota bacterium | reverse complement strand
GGAGACTTGAAGCGATCGTCCCATATGGGGCCCTTTCTGTCGTGTTCCCAGTTCCAGCGTTGCGCGATGTGGGAGTTCGGAGCCTGCATGATTTGGCCGATGGGCACGCGATCGGTGCCGATCAAGAAATGGTAGTGGTTCGACATCACACAGTAGGCGTATAGCTCCGCCGCCGCTTTCCTGATCGATAGGCCAACGTCCCGCAGGTACCGCTGCTTGGCGGCATCCTCCGCGAATATCCATATTTCGGGAATGGATCGCCCCATGACATGAAACACTCCCGTTTCGCACTCGTTTCGAATGAATCTAGGCATCCCTATACACATGTACGAATGAGATGCCAAAAAGTTCCCTCGCCCGTCGGGAGGCTAAAACTACTTAAGATTGGGGTCTGACCCCAGGCTTAAGTTATTGGGGGAGGTAGCCGCCGAAGTAGATGGTGCGCTTTTCGGGTTTTGGGCCCGAGACGTCGATTACGACGTCGCCCCATTCTATTTCGGACAGCGGCTTGCCGAAGCGTTCTCTAAAGGAAGTCTCCAGCGTCTTGCCGGCGGATTGCCGGCTTTCCAGGATCGCATCGCTGCCGGCGTAGAGCATGACGTGCGTGATCGGGGCTTTTTTTCCGGGCTTGCTCAGAAAGATCAGGTCGGCGGGCTTCAGGGCCCACCGCTTCAGCGGGTTCGCCCGCAGGAATTGCTCGTGCGCGTCCCTCGGCAGGTCCACGCCCTCGGAGCGGTAGCTCAGGCTGGAGAGTCCCGAGCAGTCCACCCCGTCGGGCGAGCGGCCGCCCCACACGTACGGGCCGCCGAGCAGTTGGCGCGCCGTCTGAAGAATTCGGCCCCGGTCCGGCGGGAGGCCCGCCTGCCGCAGTTCGGCGGCCTTCGCTTCCGCGAGGCGGCCGTCGAGCAGTCGGACGCTCGCGCTCTCGCCGTTCCAGACTTCCACGTCGACGCGGGCGCCCAGCGGAAGCCCGATCGGATGCCCGTCGTCGGTCCGCGCCTCGGCGCGCTTCACGCGCACGACCGCGTCTCCCGGGATCTCGGGCGGCCAGCGGAGCGCCGAGGCCTTCGTCCAGCCGCGATAGGGGTGCCATTCTTTCGCCGGCAGATGCGCCTCCTGCTCGAGCGCCTCCACCTCCACCCAGTCGCCCTTGGCGCGCAGCGCGCGCACGCGCTCGCCGTAGACGAGCTGGCTGCCGAGCTCCGCGTCGTCGCGGTTCTTGCGGCGCAGGTCCGCGGCGGGGACGCCGACGACGAGGTCCTGCGGAAAGCGGGGGGCGAGGACGTAGGCGACGCCGCGCTTCTTCACCGCCCAGACGCGCTCGACGTCGGCGCGCTTATAGACGCGGCGCACCTGGTCGAGGGTCGGGCCGGCGGGGTCGCGGACGATGACGTCGCCCTCGGGCGTGAAGCCGCTGACGACGAAGAGGTGGCCCTTCGTCTTCTTCATCGGCGAGCCCCCAAGCTCGCCTTCGGCGAACGTGATCGAGACGATGACGGGGCGCCCGCCCTCGACCTCGCGCTCGAGCCCGGCCATGCCGTCGAGGCGCGCGATGTGCCCGTGCACGCCCTCCATCGAGGCGAAGGCGATGTTGAGCGGCCAGTTGCCGTAGCGCTTGGCCTCGGGATCCTTCTGGTCGAGGACCGCGTCGGCGACCTTGGTCGTCTTCAGCCGGCGGCCCCAGAAGTCGAGGACCATCGAAAGGCAGGTCGGCGAGCAGATGTCGTGGCGGTACTTCTCCTTCTCGACCGCCTGCGAGCGCGGCCGCACCGCGAGCTCGCGGACCCACGGCCCCGGCGAGAACGGCCTGGAGGCGGGCGCCTCGGCGACCTTCGACATCGCGAGCGCGACGCGATGAAGGCGCGGCGCTTTCCGGCCCGTCTGCCCGAGCACGACGCGGTAGCGCACCGCGTCGGCGGGCTTGGCGAGCACGAGCGTGTCCACGTCCACCTTGCCGAACTCGTCTTTCTGCTCGCCGAGGTTCCGGCCGCCCGTCGAGGCGTCCCAGCGCGCGAGCGCGTACCAGGGCGACCAGCGGCCGTCGACGCGGGCTTGCACTCGCAGCTCGACCGAGGCGCCCTTCGGGATGTCGGCGTTCCAGGACCCGACGAGCTCGTCGAACGGAGGGACGAGCAGCTCCGGGCTTTCCAGCTCGCCCGAGCCCTCGACCAATCCGTCCTCGAAAGGCAGCGCCTTGAGGCCCGCGAGCCGCGAGCCCTCGATATCGAGCGGAGTGAAGTGGACCAGGTTCATGCGTGCCTGAGCGCCGACCGCGAGAAAGCAAAAGCCAAGCGCGCTTGCGGCGCGCCTGGCTTTGCGACCGTGAGCAACCGTGTTACTTTACGAGCTTGTTGCCCGGCTTGTGCGGCGGATCGTTCGGCGGCCGCGGGGTGACCTTGGGGTTCGGCTTGAAGCTCGCGGTGAGCTCCTTGTTGATGCCGGCCCACTCGGGGCTCTCGTCGACCGAGCCGACGATCGCGCCGATGGGGCACTCGGGCAGGCAGACGCCGCAGTCGATGCAGACGTCGGGGTCGATGATCATGAACTTCTCACCCTTGTAGTCGCCGGGGTGGATGCACTCGACGGGGCAGACGTCCACGCACGCGGCGTAGACCTCTCCGAGGCACTTCTCGTTGATCACATGAGCCATGTTGTCGATCTCTCCTTGGTGTGGTCCCTGATAAATCTGCTAGACTCGCCGCCTCAGTTGGAGTTGAGCGCGTCGAGGATGCTCAGGTTCGGCGTACCGATGCGGTCGCGATCCTGTTTGGGCGGGACGTTCCAGCCCAAGTTGCTGTCGGAAGGCATCTCCAGAGGAGCCGCGAAAATCACTTGCTGCCGGCTGATCCCGAGGCTCGCCCGATGAAACTTCACGGCGTTGGTCTGCGCGTCGAACACCGTCGCCTGGCTGAGATGCAGGATGCCGCTTCCGTCGCGGTCGGCCATTGTCACGACGTCGCCGATGCGCCGGCAGCGGGCGTCCGGCTTCATGCGGACGGCGCCTTCGATGCGCTCGGTCGTGGTGCGCAGCTCGACCCAAACCTCTTTGAAACGGGGCGGCTCTTGCGACTCGGGGTTAGAACGGTTCACGTCCCCTCCTGGCGTCAGTGACGACCTACTTTAAGCATTTTAACTTTTTACGCCGAATGTGTCAAATTGCCGTGATCCTCGGGCTTTTTTGGGCGGGGGCGGCCTCCGCGCAGGAGGTCAAGCCCTCGACCTCGGCCGTGGTCAAGCCCGGCCCCAGCGGGGTGGAGTCCCTCTACCCCAGCCGGACCCTGCTCACCCCCTGGCAGGGCTTCCCGTGGCGGATGACCGGGAGCATGTCGCTCAACTGGCGCGGCGTCGGCCCCCGGCGGCCCCAGTTCGAGACGCAGATCCAGCACCAGCTCTACCTGGCCGATCTCTACTTCGCGTTCCTGGGCCCCGCGCTCGACGGCGTGCCCTTCCGCATGGAGTTCCAGCTGCCGACCGGCGGCCAGGGCACGGCGAACCTCTACCAGGTCTACTTTCAGTATAAGAAGCTCGAGGACTGGGACTTCCATTTCGGCAAATTTCTCGTGCCCTACGGCCGCTACAACGAGCTCTACCGGCCGGACATGTTCCTCACGGTCACGCGTCCGCTGCTCTACGCGTCTCCCGACTCGCTCGACCTCGTCGTGCGCATCAACTCGCCGCGGCCGCCGTTCTCGTCGGGCTACACCGACATCGGCGCGCGCGCGAGCTACTATCCCCCGTGGAACTCGTGGTGGTCGCCCAGCGAGGCGACGTTCTTCGTGGTCAACGGCCTGGGCGAGTCGTCGAACCGCTCGCGAACGTTCCCGCGCCCCGACAACCTCGGGGTGCCGCCTCCGCCCGCCAACGGCAAGGCGGTCGACTTCGGCCACGAGAACAACAACCTCGCCGACAACAACAACAACAAGGCGATCGGCGGCCGCGTCGTTTACGCGGTGGGCACCCTGGATTTGCCCTGGCCGATTCCGGAGGGCAAGCGCGACCTCACGGGCGTGAGCGTCGGATTTTCGGCGATGGGCGGGCAGTACGACCTCGAGGCGAAGAACAACTACCGCATGATCGGGGCGGACGTCGCGTTCGAGTACGAGGGCCTGAACCTCTCGGCGGAATACACCTACAGCTTCCAGCACTTCGACTCGCCGTTCTCGCTCGCCGGCGCGTCGACGACGGTCACGCCGACGCAGCTCGTGCGCGACTTCGAGGACCTGCAGGGCTACTTCGTGCAGGCCTCCTTCCCGATCCTGCGTCGTCCCTCGCGCGGCAAGCGCCTGACGGGCGTCGTGGTCTTCAATCAGATCTTCCGGCGCGGCCCCCTGCTCACGCTCCTCAATAATCAGCTGGTCAACGGCACGCTGTTCCCATCGGTGGCGGTCTACGGCGACTTGAACCCCAGGATCTCGACGCGCATGGACAAGATCACCGGCGCGCTCAACTATCAGTTGAGCGACCATTTCTCGGTGAAGACCGAGTACTCCTACTGGTTCATGTCCCGCGCCGCCGCTTCGCTCGGCGGCATCGACATCTACCAGGGCGCGTTTTCGATCATCTCGAGCTTCTGACATGATCCTGGCTTGGGCGGCCGCGCTCTGCCTCGCCGCAGAAAAGGCGCCCGACGTGCGAGTCGGCCCGAACCCCGTCTTCCCGTCGACGATCACCGCGCGCGGCTCGACGTGGCGCTACGATCTTTTCGACGTCCGCTTCCCGTCGGCGGTCAAGAGCCGGTTCGAGCCCAACGACACGGTCTGGGGAATCCTTTATAAGCCGAAGCGGCCGCGCGGCAAGCCTCGCGCCGTCCTGCTCTTGCCCGTGATGGCCGCGCCGAACGCGTGGATCGAGGAGCGCTTCGCGCTCGCGCTGGTGACCGAGGGCTACACGGTGCTGCAGCTCGAGCTGCCGTACCAGCTCCGGCGCATCCCGGGCAAGGGCATCTTGAGCGGACAAGTGTTCCTCGCGCGGCGGCCCGGGCCTCTGCGCCGCAACTTCACGCAGGCGGTGCTCGACGCGCGCCGGGCGATCGATTGGCTGCGAGGTTCGGGGCTCGTCGAGCCCCACCGCATCGCGATCCTGGGCATCAGCCTGGGCGCGCTCGTCGGCTCCACGACGCTGTCGGTCGACTCCCGGCCCGCGGGCGGGATGCTTCTCTTGGGCGGAGCGGATTTCCCGAGCCTGATCGCCCACGGCGAGATGACCAGGGAGTTCGCCTCCCGGACCGGGCTCGACATCGCGGCGCTCAAAGGGGCGTTCGCGGGCTTGGACCCCCTGGAATACCGCGAGGCGAACCGGGGCAAGAAAGTCCTGCTGGTGAACGTCAAAAACGACCTGGTGATCCCGCTCGACAACGCCCTGAAGCTCAAGGACGCCTTTCCGGACTCCCACCAGCTGCTGCTGCCCCTAGGGCACTACACCGCCATGCTCCACCTCCTTTGGATGCCCGCCTACGCGGCCGCCCGGATGGGGACCCTGTTGCCGGATTGATGCCGTAAACCTTGACAATATCGGGGATCGGCCCAATACTAAGCCTAGGGACTCCAGGGAGGCCCGGATGATCCGAAATTGGAAGTGGAACGTGTTCCGAGTGGTGGCGGTCGGCCTCGTCGCCGCCATGTTCGGGGCGATCAGCTGCGGCGATCAGGGCAAGAAGAAGACGGGAGACGAGACAGCCCCGGAGTCCGGTCCCT
>JACRDR010000428.1 GCA_016212845.1 Elusimicrobiota bacterium | reverse complement strand
GGCGACGAAGGTGCCGAGCGCCTCGTGGGAGCGGACGACCGGCTTGCCTTCGATCCAGAGGAGCTGCTGGAAGGGCCGGTCGGCGGCGAACGAGGCGTTTCTTTCGGGCACCGAGACGACTTGCCGGTCGAGGACGAGCCAGAGGGCGCCGTCCGGGGCCACGGCGAATGACGTCTCAATCTCCGCCGGGGCCGCGGTGGACGGCGGCAGCGTCCAGCCCGCCTCCAGGTTCGCTTCACGAGGCAAGACGAGCGCGACGCCGGGCGGCAAAGCGACGGGGTCCGCCCAGGACGGGAGCGCGAGCGCAGCGGCGAGCAGGAGCGCCGGGGTCATCGTTCGAACCGGGAGAAGAAGCCGTGGACCGCGGCCCCGGAGAGCTTTTCCTTCGCGTCGCCGAGCGTCTCGTCGGCTTCATCCTCCGCGGAGGGGACGAGAAACTGCTCGGCCATGAAATCGTGCGTGCTCTGGTTGAGCTCGGCGACGCCCTTCTTCTGCCGCTCGACGGCCGAGTGGTAGGCGTCGATGCAGGCGGCGCTGCCGGCGCCGAGGACGCAGGCCGCGCTGGACGCCTTGTCCTTGAAGGCGTCCAGCGTGTTCGTCGCGAAGTCCTTCACGATGGCGCCCTGCTCCTTGACGCGCTCGAGCGTCGAGATGTGCCGGCCGAGCGCTTCGGACCTATCCTCGATGAACTCCTTCGTCTTCTCCCAGCCGGCGCGGGCGTACTCGCTCGCCGCGTATTTCTTCAGCTTCGACTCCATCGCGTCGTAGGCCTCGGCGGCCCTCCGGGCGTCGAGCTCCCGCTGCAGCCGGCGCCCGTCCTCCTCGGCGGCCTTGGCGGAACGCGAATCTCCGAGCGGCGGGACCGGCCGCGGAGCCAAGTCGGGGCACGCGAGGCTCGGGCGCTTTCCCCGGCACTCCGCCGCCGGGTCTCCGCGCAGGAGTTGGGGCGCGCGGCCGGCGGGACGCGGCGCCTCGGGGGGCGGCATCGCCGCGGCGGCGGGAGCCGGGGCGGAACGCCCTCCCAGGAGCCCCAGCGCGGCGGTCTTCTTGGAGGCGAACGCCTTGTCCGCGATCCGCTTCTCCGCGTCGAGCCGGACCTTCTCGTAGTCGTCCCATTTCTTCTGCGCCTGCGCGCGCAGTTCTTCGGCGGAGGGACCGCTGGGGGCCTGCATCGAGGCGAACAGGGCGTTGAGGAACGAGGACATCGCGGCCGCCATCAGCTGCTGCTCGAAGCTGGGACCCGAATGATGGACGGAGCCGCCCGAGCGCGGGCTCGGCGCCGCGGCCGAGGCCCGCTCGTCGCTGCAATCCGGCGATTCGTCCGGGCGGGGGCACCGGCAGCGCAGGTGGGGGTGGCTGAGGCTCAGGGCCTCGATCGTCCCCGCGCAGTCGGCTTGCGGCGTTTGCGCGCGCGCGGCCCAAGGGGCGCCGAAGAGCGCCCAAAGGAGGACTGCGGCCGGCGGCGGCAAGCGGACGAGGCGGGGGCCCATCACCTCTAGCGATGGCACAAAGCGGCCAATCGGCCTTAATGGCCCCGCCCGCGGCGTGCCGCGTTCAGGCGACGCGCGCCTGGGGGGCGTCTTGCCGGATGACCTTCCAGGGCTTGAGCGCCTCGCTCGCCGCGTAAGCTTCTAGGAAGTCGTCCACGTCGTGGACGGCGACCGAGTAGTCGACGCAGCGGATCGATATGCGGTGCGTGGACCGCCAGTGAGACACGCGGGCCGGCGGCCTTTCCAGGAAAAGGCGGGTGAGGACTTCTACGAGATGCGTCGTCGTCCCGACGTAGAGCTCGCGCAGCGTCTCGTTCGACGCCTCGAATACCGTGACCAGGTACTGTTCCGGCACCTTTCGGTGAAAGCGGGTGCCGGCCGCGCCTTTCTCGCTCGAGAGGTTCATGGTCCGAAAATTATAGGGCCGAGGCAAAGGCAGCGCTCGCAACTTTCTTGTTCTTTCGATTTGACGAAAAGTTCTTGAGCGGGAATTGAGGACGATCTGAACGCGCGGGTGTAGGAGTCTACGGCGGGGGGCCCCAGGCGGGCCGGGAGGAAGGATGGCGCGACGGGCATGGATCGGGGCGGCGGTGGTCGTGGCGTGCTTCGCGGCGGCGTGCGGCGGGCCGCAGAGCCGGGTAGCCAAGGGACGTGTGGCCGAGACGATCGACCAGTCGCCGGACCGGAAGCGTTTCTTGGAGGCGATCGGGATCGGGGCCTCGGATCCCGCTCTTCCGACCGAGACTCAGCGCAAGGCGCTCTCGCGCGACGCGGCGATCGTGAAGGCTCAGTACGAGATGCTGTCGATGCTCAAGGGCGTCAACGTGGAAGGCGGGATCACGGTCCAGCGAGCCATCGAGACGGACTCGACCCTGGAGGCGAGGCTCAAGGAGACGATCAAAGGCGCCGAGATCGTCAAAAGCGAATTCACCTCGGATTCGGGCTGCGTGGTGACGATCCGGCTCCCGAAGAAGCGGCTCGAGGACCTGATGGCCGTCCGGTGGCAGTAGGGGAAGGCCGGGCGCTCAGCCCGACTTTTCTTTCTGGGACCAGAGGATCGCGTGCCGAACCAGCTCTGAGCCGCTCTGAAGGTCGAGCTTCCGCTTGATGTTCTCGCGGTAAGTCTCGACCGTCTTGATGCTCAGGCCGAGCTTCTCGGCGATCTGGCGGGTGCCGAAACCGCGGGCGATCCAGCGGAACACCTGCAGTTCGCGGTCGCTGAGAAGCTCGACGGGGTGGCCGGACACGACCTTCTGCTGACCGGCCATCTTCTGGAGGAGGCGGCCGGCGATGCGGTCGCTCACCGAGACTTCGCCGCGGATGACTTGGCGGAGGGCGGATAGGACTTTTTCGGTCGGCTCGTCCTTCATGAGATAGCCGTTGGCGCCGGCGCGCAGCACGCGCTCGGCGTAGACCGCCTCGTCGTGAATCGAGAGCACGAGGACCGGAAGCTGTAGCCCCTTGGCCCGGATGTTCCGGATGACGCTGATGCCGTCCTCGTCCTTGAGGGAAAAGTCGACGATCGCGACGTCGGGCTTGGAGGCTTCGATCTCCTTGAGCGTCTCTTGAGAGTCGGAAGCGGTGGCGCAGACCTGGAGGTCGTCTTCCTGGTCGATGAGGGTCTGAAGACCTTCCCGGACGATGGGATGGTCGTCGACAATGAGAATGCGTGACTTCTTCTTGCGCATCGTTTTCACGGTTGCCTTCTCTGGGTTGTTGGCGATGGTCGTTGTCACTGGATCCACTGTCGTGCGATCGATGCCACTATAGCGAAAGCCTCCCTGAGGCTGCAATCAGGGCGACCCCGATATTATACCAGCCCCGGCCGCCTGAAAAGGAGACCTAGGTTGTCCCTTGATCCCGGTCAACCGTCTGAATCAACTCCGGAGGTTGTAAACGGTCAATGCCCTGCCGGGAGGCTTCAGGCTACACTAAGGGCATGAAACGGATCACCCTGACTCTTCTGGCCGCGGCTCTCCCCCTGGCCCCCAAATTTGCCCTCGCGCAGCAGGTCAACATGCAGGTTCAGACGCCGGTGATGCAGATGCCCGTCGGCCACCTGCCGCACTCGCCGATCCCGACCCCGGTTCCGCTCCCTAATATCATCCCGGGCCGCCACTTCCCGATCCCGACCCTCCCCGGCCCGCTGCCGGTGAAGCCTGAGTTCCTCCCGAACTTCGGCACCGTCATCCCCGGCGTGCACCTGCCCACCGCGGGCGTGCCGGTGAGGCTGAACCTCTTCGGCGGCAAGACCGCCAAGGCGACCCCGGTCGCGGCCTCCCTGAACTCCCGGGCGGAGAACTTCCAGAAGACCCTCGCGGTCCTCCGCGAGAACTTCGGCCTAAACGAGGACGGCGGCCTGCGCGACGGCGTGAAGGCCGAAGAAATCGCTGGCGCCTTCGAGGGCCGCCGCGGACGCACCACGATTCCCGAGCAGGACCTCGAGCGCGACCTCGGCGTGAAGTAAGTCCCCGCTAGGGGATGTAGCGAATCTCGCCTAGGACGTACGTCGTCCCCAGGTCTATCCGCCGCGCCGCGCGCGCCAGCGCCCGCTTGATGTTGTCCACGCGGACCGTCTTCTTGGGCGCGATCACCACCCGCAGGACGCGGGCGTCGAAATCGACTTCCGCCTTCTCCACACCGGCGACCTTCCGCACCTCTTCGGCGACCATGCCCGCGCAGGCGGTGCACATCATCCCATCCAGCGCGCAGGCGTAGACGCCGCTCTTTAGGTCCGCGAACTTGCGTACCGGCGGCGCGTCGGGCTTGCCGGGCTTGCCGGGTTTCCCGGCGCCCAGGAGCAGGAGGGCCAGCAGCAGAAGGGGGGCTCGACGAGGCATCCCTCCCAGTATGCGGTCCGGCGCGGCCGATGTCAATATTTTGGTAGGATCGCGTCGACGGGCCGATGCGCAACGCCTTCGTCGTCCTCTTCGTCACCGCCGCCGTCCCCCTGATCGCCGCTCTCGGCTGGTTCTCCTCCCAGTCGTCCGGCCGCCGGGAGGTGGCCTTCCAACTGCACCGCGAGGTGGCGGGGCTCGCCGCGACCACGGTCGCCCGGCACCTCGACGTCCTGGAGGGCCGGCTCGAGTACCTCAAGCAGTTCTATCCGGCCCTGGCCCAAGGCGGCGTCGACGCGGTCGCCGCGGAGAAGATCCAAAAGGCGCTTCGGCTCAATCCCGACTTTCTCGCGATGCTGCTCGTCGACAAGCAGGGCCGGGAGATCCGGCGGTGGGGGAACTCGCCTTCGATGAAGAACTTCGGCGAGCTCGAGCGCGCCGCGCGTCCCGCAGTGGAGCGAGCGGCGGCGACGGAGCGCCCGGCCTCCGCGCTCGCGGCGCTCGCGCAGGCTCCGGCGCTCGTCGCGGTTCAGCCGGTGGGCGGCGGGCGGTTCGCCTGCGTGGGCGTGAGCCTCGAGGGCCTCTGGAACGAGCTGGCGCGCCATCGCCTCGGCGCCGGCGGCCTCACGACCTTGGTCACCGCCGAAGGCCGGCTCCTGCCGGTCCCAGGCCAAACCCTGCCGCGCGTCGACGCCGCTTACTTGTCGAAACTTCTGCAGACCGGCGATCGCGGCTGGTCGGAGAGCATCCCCGCGCCCGAAGGCCCATACGTCGGCATGTTCGAACGCATCGCGAACGCCGGACTCGCGGACTGGTATGCCCTGACCCTCGAACTCGCGGCGGAGGCCGCGCCCGGCGCTTCCCGCTTTTGGATGATCGCGGCGGGCTTCGGCCTGTTCACCTTCGCGCTCTCTCTCGCCGGCACGATGATGCTCGCGGCGCCCGCCGCCGAGATTCGGCTCGAGTTGAAGCGGTCCAGAGAGCGCGAAGCATCTCTCGAGGCGAAGCTCAAACGCATGCCCGACGCCGCCGAGGAGCGCGAGCTCGCGCAGGCGAAGGAGGAGTTCTTCCTGTCCGCCGCGCACGACTTTCGCGCGCCGCTCTTCGCGGTGCAGGGTTATCTCCGGCTCATCGAGCGCAGCATCGATCCTGATCCGCGGGTGAAGGGCTACTTCGAGGCGGTGCACCAGTCCTGCGAGAAGCTCACTCTTCTGATCCAGGACATCCTCGACTCATCCCGGCTCGAGACCGGACAGCTCAAGCTCGGCGTTTCCGCGATCGGCCCGAAAGTATTCCTCGAGCGGGTTCAGCGCCTCTTCGGCGCGCTCGCCGCCGAGAAGGGCGTCGGCCTCGACGTGAAGGTCGATGAGACAGTTCCCGCGGAGATCGACGCCGACGAGAGGCTGCTCGAGCGCGTCTTCGCGAACCTCGTCTCCAACGCGCTGAACGTCCTCTCTCGGGGCGGCCGGATCACGCTCGCGGCCAGGACGGAAGGCGACGGCGTGGAGTGTTCGGTGGCCGACAACGGCCCGGGCGTTCCGGAAGAGGACCACAAGGCGATTTTCGACAAGTTCGCCCAGCCCGGCGCGGCCAAGCGCGGCGGCTTCGGCCTCGGCCTGCACATCTGCAAGAAGATCGTCGAGCTTCATCGAGGCGTTCTGCGTCTCGAGTCTCAAGTAGGCCGCGGGAGTCGATTTATCTTCCGCATACCTACGCGTCAAATAGTATAATCGGCCCATGATCTCGAACGCTTACGAATTCGCCGCCGACGACGACATCCCCGGCGTGCGCATCGCCGAGGCCCTCGCTTTCAGCTTCCTGATCGGTCTCGCCGCGCAGATCCACATCCGCCTGCCCTTCACGCCCGTCCCGATCACCGGCCAGACGCTGGCCGTCCTCGGCGGCGGCGCGGTGTTCGGCCCTGGCTACGGCATGCTCGCCGCGCTCTTTTATCTCCTCGAAGGCTCGCTCGGTCTCCCGTTCTTCGCGGGCGGCGTCTCGGGCGCGCAGTACCTGCTCGGCCCGACCGCCGGCTACCTGCTGGGCTTCCCGATCGCGGCCGCCGTTACGGGCTCGCTGTCGGCCCGGGGCTGGGACCGCACGCCCGCCAAAGCCGCCGCCGCCGCCGCGCTCGGTTCGGCCGTCGTATTCTCCTGCGGCGTCGCCGGCCTCTCTCGCTTCCTTCCCGCCTCGCAACTCCTCGCCGCGGGCGTCCTGCCGTTCATCGCCGGCGACCTCGTGAAGATCGCGATCGCCGCGGGCGTCATCCCCGTCTGGCGCCGCCTCCGCGACGGCATCGACCAGTAACGCGTCTTCCCAAATAAGCCTTCTATAGAGATTCCTGTATTTTGCCCAATTGGGCAAAAGTCAGGGAAAAGTCAGCCTCGTCGAGAGAGGGAACTATTTCGCTTCTCATTCGTACTTGTGTGTGAGGGGTGATATGGATTCCGATCTCGAAAAGAAGTCGAACAGCGAAATCATCGCCGGATTGAAGGACGCGGTCCGCTCGGAGCGAACCAAGACCGCAGCCGTCCTCCGGCTTTTAACCGAGTTTGAAAGGCGACGGCTAGTGCAAACCACCGCCTATTCGAGCACGTTCGAATACGTCACGGGAGAGCTGGGATACTCGCCCCGATCAGCATACAAGCGCCTTCGCGCTGCCCAAATCGCGAAAGAGTACCCGGTAATCTACGAATTGCTAGAGGAAAGCCGCCTCGACCTCTCGCGCATCGTGATCATCGCACCGCACCTCACGTGCGAAAACGCCTCTGCGGTATTGGCCAAGGCGTGCGAACTGCGGCACCGCGAGCTCGAGTTCTACGTCGCCGGCCTAGCGCCTCGACCGATAGTGCGCGACGTAGTCCGATTCGTATCCGCGACTCAGCCCGCGTTGCCGGCGGCAACCGCAGCCTGCGCTTCGGAATTGTCCGTAGAGCCCTCCTCTGTCGTGGAATCCGCCGCGCGATCTCCGGCACCCTTGGCGCCGAAAGTTCAGGCCCTCGACGCCCACGTCGCGCGGCTCTCCCTTACGATAGACGCGGAAGCACTGCGGGACTTCGACAAAGCCTGTGGTATCTTGGGCTTCCGCCGCAGCGCCTCCGGAGCCGTCTTCGGCCGTGCGATGAAGGCGCTCTTGCGCGAGATCGATCCGGCGCTGCGTGAGACTCGGCCGCCCGGAAAACCGCGATCGTCCGCCGTTCGCTCGCGGAGAATCCCCGCGCATGTCCGCGGCGAGGTGTGGAAGCGTGACGAGGGGCGCTGCGCCTTCCGCGATTCCGCGGGCCGGCGCTGCACCGGCACCTCGGGGCTGCAGATCGACCACATCCTGCCGTGGTCGATGGGCGGTCGCTCGGACGATCCCGACAACTTGCGCCTTCTCTGCCCGCTTCACAACCAGGGGGAAGCTCGGCGGGTGTTCGGAGATTCCAAGATCGACTCCGAGATCGAAATCAGCCGCCAGGACCGGCGGCCGCCCCGGGATCCCCCCGACTGAGGGGGCCGAAAAGGCCGGGAAAATATTGCTTTTCCGGCTATTGCCGTGACTAAACGCGCCATTGACGGAATATTGACACTATAAGGTTAGTAGGCTAGACTTAGGACGCTTCCCGAATGAAGAAACGTCCGCTCCTCGTCGACGCGATATTGGGTCTGCTCCTGACGCTGGGCGTCCTGGTTTCGTACATCGTCCCGCTCCCCTTCCTTGAGAGCCTCGAGCTGAAGGGTTACGACCTGCGCTCGAAGCTCCGCCAGAGCGTAGACGCTGGCGCCGACATCGCGATCATCTCCATCGACGATGACTCGATCGCCCGGCTCGGCCGATGGCCCTGGTCGCGCGCGCGGATCGCCGAGATGATCGATCTGCTCGCGCAGGCCCAGCCCAAGGTCATCGGCCTCAACATCCTTTTCTCCGAGCCGGAGGCGAACCAGGGCTTGATCGAACTGAAGGCCTTGCAAGGCAAATACGCCGAGCTGATGGCCGGCAAGCGAATCGTCGAGAAGGCCGGGGTCCAGTTCGAGCAGGAGTTCTCGTCGGCCGCGGTCCGGCTCGATACCGACGCTCGCTTGCTTCAGTCCATCGCCAACGCGAAAAACGTCGTCTTGCCCATGTTCTTCAACACCGACGCCACTCTCGGCGCCAAGCCAGAGCCACTGCCGGCGGCGATCTCGAGCCAGTCGATGACCGCCCGGGGATCGCGCGGCGCGGAGTCGCAGTTCGTCGTCGAGGCCGCCAAGGCGATCACGCCGCTGCCGGCGCTGGCTGAGGTGGCGCTCGGCGTCGGTCACGTCAACGTATTCAACGATCTCGACGGCGTCGTCCGCCGCGAGACGCCCGCGGTCGTCTACGACGGCGCGCAGTATCCGTCCTACGCCACCGAGCTCGTGCTCGCCTATCTGGGCTTTAAGGCCTCCGACGCGCGGGTCGTGCCCGGCCAGCAGATCGAGGTCGGCAAGCTCCGCGTGCCGCTCGACGAGAGCCAGTCGATGCTCGTCTCCTTTTACGGCAACTACCAGACGTTCCGCTATTTCCCGTTTCACGACGTGCTCAACGGCAAGGTCCAGCCCGGCATTTTCAAGGACAAGATCGTCCTGATCGGCCCGTCGGCGACCGGCATCGCGACGCTCTACGTGACCCCGGTCGCGCAGAACCTTCCGTCGGTCGAGCTCGTGGCCAACTCCGTCGAGAATATTCTCCGCCAGAAGTTCCTGGTGCGGCCTGCGTGGGCGATGAAGGCCGAGATGGGCCTGATCGTGCTCATGGGTCTGTTCATCATGCTCGGCCTGCCCCGGCTCAAGGCCGGCATGGGCGCGGCGGTCACCTTCGTGCTCCTCGCCGGCGTGCTCGCGGCGGGCACGATGCTCTTCGTGAAAGGCGAATGGCTGAAGGTCGTCTATCCCGCTTTCCTACTCGCGGTCGGCTACACCGTGCTCACCACGAAACGCTTCATCTTCACCGAGAAGGGCAAGGAACTCGTCGAGGCGTCCGCGATCGAGACGAACAAGATGCTCGGCCTCTCGTTCCAGGGCCAGGGCATGCTCGATCTCGCGTTCGACAAGTTCCGCCTCTGTCCGCTCGACGATCAGCTGAAGGACCTGCTTTACAACCTCGCGCTCGACTTCGAGCGCAAGCGCCAGTACAACAAGGCCGTCGCGGTGTACGAGCACGTCGCGAAGGTCGACGCGAATTACAAGGACATCAAGGAGAAGATGAACGTCCTCCGCCAGGCGGCCGAAGGCGCGGTCTTCGGCGGCATCGGCGGCGCGGCGAAGGAAGGAACGGTGATGATCTCCGCGGGCAAGGGCGAGAAACCCAAACTCGGCCGCTACGAGATCGAGAAAGAGCTCGGCCGCGGCGCGATGGGCATCGTCTACCTCGGCAAGGACCCCAAGATCAACCGCAAGGTCGCCATCAAGACGATGATGCTCGAGGGCGGCGGCGACGAGGCCTCGCTCAAGGAAGTAAAGGAGCGCTTCTTCCGTGAGGCCGAGTCCGCGGGCACCTTGAATCACCCGAACATCGTCCGCATTTTCGACGCGGGCGAGGAATCGGACATCTCCTACATCGCGATGGAGCTGCTCGACGGCCACGATCTGGTCAAGTACGCGCAGAAGGACCAGCTCCTGCCGATGGAGACCGCGATGGAGTACGTCGCGCTGGTCGCCGACGCGCTCGACTACGCGCACGCGCAGGGCATCGTCCATCGCGATATCAAGCCAGCCAACGTCATGCTGCTCAAAGACGGCACCGTCCGCGTCGCGGACTTCGGCATCGCGCGC
>JACRDR010000427.1 GCA_016212845.1 Elusimicrobiota bacterium | reverse complement strand
GGACCTCGTCGTGCTCTCGGACGAGGCGTACGAGGCGCTCGTCTACGACGGCGGCGAGCACGTGAGCCCCGCGTCGCTCGGCCGCGGCGCCGCCGCCCGGACGCTGACCGCCGGCACCTTTTCCAAGACGTACTCGATGACCGGCTTCCGCGTGGGCTGGCTCGCCGGTCCCGCCGAGCTCGTGCGGGCGGCCGCGCGCGTCCACGGGCACGTGACTGGCAACGTCTGCACGTTCGCGCAGCTGGGCGCCGTGGGCGCGCTGCGCGTCCCCGAGAAGGCGCTCGCCGCGCGCCGCGCCGCGCTCGAGAAGCGCCGCGATGTGGCGTATGCGCTCGCTTCCCGGCTGTTCCCGTGCGAGAAGCCTAAAGGCGGGCTCTTCGTGTTCGCGGATGCGCGCGGCCGGCTCGGCAAGGGCGTCCCCGACTCGGCGGCGCTGGCGCGGCGGCTGCTCGCGAAGGCCAAGGTCGCCGTGGTGCCCGGCTCGGCCTGCGGAAGAGAGGGCTGGCTGCGCTTCAGCTTCAGCGGGACGGAGAAGACGATCCGCGAGGGTTTCCGCCGGATCGAGGAGGCGCTTTGAACGTCGGTGTCGTCGGCTTCGGCCGTCTCGGAAGGCTGCTCGTACGCTACTTCGCGCACGACGTGCGCATGTTCGTCTACGACCGACGGCCCGATCCGCGGCGCGTGCGCGCCTTGGGCGCGACGCCGGTCTCGCTAAAGGAGGCCGCGCGCCAGGACCTCGTGCTCGTCTGCGTGCCGATGGTCGATTTCGAGGCGGCGATCAAGCGCCTCGCGCCGTACGTCCGCCGCGACGCGATCGTCGTCGACACGTGTTCCGTGAAGGAGCATCCGGTCCGCGTGATGAAGCGCTGGCTCCCCCGGTCGGTGGAAATCCTCGCGACCCACCCGAACTTCGGGCCCGACAGCGCGGCGGAATCGCTCGAAGGGCACAAGCTCGTCGCCAGCCGCGTCCGGGTCTCGCGCGACCGCTGGCGCGAGATTCGCGGACTGCTCGAGGACAAAGGCCTCGTCATCGTCGAGATGACGCCCAAGGAGCACGACCGCCGCATGGCCGAGTCGCTCGTGCTGACCCACTTCGTCGGCCGCGCTCTGATCCGCTACGGCGCGGAGACGACCGGCGTCGACACCGAGGGCTACAAGAGGCTGCTGCGCATCCTGCAGACGGTGCAAAACGACTCGTGGCAGCTCTTCGCCGACATGAACCGCTTCAACGCCTACGCGGCTCCCATGCGCCGCAGGTTCCTCGCCGCGATGCACTCCGTCGACCGGAAGGTGCGCCGGTGAAGGTCGCCTTCCAGGGCGTCAAAGGCGCCTACAGCGAGGAGGCGGCGCGGAAGCACTTCAAGGACGGCTGCGAGCCTTCCGGCTACGCTTACAGCGAACAAGTATTCGAGACCGTCGCGTCGGGCGTCTCCGAGTACGGCATTCTTCCGGTCGAGAACTCGATCGCGGGCGCGGTGGCGGTGAATCTCGATCTGCTGCTCAAGGAGGACGTGTTCGTCGTGGCCGAGTGCTACCTGCCGATCCGCCACTGCTTGCTGGCCCACAAAGGCGTCTCGCTCGAGGAGGTGAAGCAGGTCTTCTCTCACCCCGTGGCGCTCGCCCAGTGCCGCGACTTCCTGACCCGGCGGCTGATCAAGGCGGTGCCCGAGTACGACACCGCGGGCTCGGCCAAGCTGATCGCGGAGCGCCACATCCCGGGCGAGGCCGCCATCGCCTCCAAGGGCTGCGCCGAGGCCTACGGGTTGAACGTGCTGGAGGAGAACATCCAGACGGTCAAGGACAACATCACCCGATTTTTTATCTTCGTCCGCGGGAGCAAGGCCCCGAAAGGCCAAACGATGCAGAAGACGAGCCTCGTTTTCGGCGCCCGTCATAAGCCCGGCTCTCTGCTGGACTGCCTCAAGCGCTTCGCCGATCACGGCATCAACCTGACCCGGCTGGAGTCCCGGCCGGTCCCGGAAAACCCTTTCGAATACGTGTTTTTTGTGGATTTGGTGGGGGGGCTCGAGGACAAAGGGGTGCAGGCCGCGATCGCAGAACTGGCCGAGGACGCCCACCGGGTGAAGGTGCTGGGTTCCTACCCGGTCGCTCCGCGCTAGTACGGCCCGGTTTAACCACCCCTGGGACCCGGGGGCCTAGGTCGTAGAAGGTCTTTAGGCCCCTGCCGGAAATCCCGTCCCGGCCCATAATTGGACCATGGTTCTGCATTGGGTGGTCGCGGCCTTCCTTCTCGGTTCTTCGATGGTCTCGGCGCAGGTCGTCGTGCCTCCCGCGGCGCCCGTGCAAGCCGCTCCCGCTCCCGCCGCTCCTCCGGCGGCGACGGGTCCCGCCTGGGCGGGCAAGCCGGTCCGCGCCAGCCACTGGATCACGCTCGAAGGGACGGGCGACAAGAAGTTCCTCGTGAACTCGGACGAGTTCGACAAGTTCAAGTCCGGGACCGCGGAAGCCGCTCCGCTCGCCCTCTACGAGGGAGCCATCCCGGAGTCCGGCTGGATGCCGAGTTGGGAAGCGGTGAAGAACTGGGCGATCTGGTCCACCGCCGCGACCGTCAAGCTTTCGGAGTACCGCCTCGAGAAGCCGAAGGGCGGCGGCGTCGCGTACGACGCGGTGAAGGGCGAGGAGCGCGTCGCCGTCATCGAGTCGGGCCGCGGCGGCCGCATGACGGTGGCCACGGTGTCGATATCGAAGCCCGCCGACCCGCCCGCGCCGGCGGCTCCGCAGACCGCGGCGCCGTCGCCGGTCGCGGCGACGCCTCCCGCGCAGGTCGCTCCCAATCCGACGCACCCGCACACCGAGACCGGGACGGATACCGGAACCGGCACGAGCGCGTCGCCCGCTCCCGCGAGCGGCTACGCCGACCCGGCGCTCGACGCCGCGGTACGCGCCCTTTTTCCCGGGGAAGACGGGGCCGCGGAGCTCGCGGCCCAAATGGTCCGCCTGGAGAACATCGAACGCCCCGGCGCCAAGGCCGAGTTCATCGCGGCGGTGGCGGCTGCGAACGGCAACCTTTCGGCTCTGAAGCAGTCGTGGCAGGGCAAGATGAACGCGGCCTGCTCCGGCGGGCGCGGAGCGATCGGCGGCTCGGCGCTCGAGCAGGCGCAGGCCCTGGCCGGGCAGTTTCCGGGCGCCGACGGCTCGATCGAGGACGTCCGCGCCGGAACGGATTTCGACGCCGGCCCGCTCTACGGTCCGTGCCTTCGCTGGAAAGGCCGTCCCGCTCCTTCCGCCGCGCAGCGTCAGATCCGTCGAGTGCAAGAGCAGGTCGGCCGCACTCCGGACCTCACCGCTCGAGTGACTCCGACGCCCGAGCCGCCGCCGCCGTCTTCGACCGCCGAGCGCACCGCCCCCGACGCGGCCGCGGGCGCTCCCGCCAAGAAAGGCGGCTTGTCGGGCGGCATCTTCAAGTTTCTCGCCGTCCTCGTCGGCGCCGCGCTAGGCGCGGTCGCGGGCTCCTTCATGGGGCCGGCCGCGGGTCTCGTCGGCATGGCGGTCGGCGCGGGCCTCGGCCTCTGGGCCGCCGGCAAGGTCGGCTCCGGCGGTTCGGGCGGCGCGACCGAGAAGAAAAAGAAACCCTAGCTTACGCCGAGAGGATCATGCGCTCGGTGTCTTCCCAACCCAAGCACTTATCCGTGATCGACACCCCGTAGCGCAGCGCGCGCGGGTCCTTCGGGATCGGCTGGCTGCCTTCCGCGAGATGGCTTTCGATCATGAATCCCATGATCGACGAGCCTCCTCTCCCGACCTGAGACATGCCTTCGGCGAACACGGCCGGCTGGCGCTTCGGGTCCTTCTGCGAGTTGCCGTGGCTGCAGTCGATCATGATCTTGCGCGGCAGATTCGCGTCTTCCAGCGCGCGAGCGCATCTTTCGACGGAGGCCCGGTCGTAGTTCGGAGCCTTGCCGCCTCGCAGCACGACGTGGCCGTAGCGATTGCCGCGCGTTCGGAAGACGGAGATGCGTCCATCCGGGTCGACTCCGAGGAAGTGGTGCGGACGCAGCGCGGACTTCATGGCGTCGATCGCGACCTGCACGTTGCCGTCGGTCCCGTTCTTAAAGCCGACGGGAGACGAAAGCCCGCTCGCCAGCTCGCGATGCGTCTGCGACTCGATCGTTCGCGCGCCGATCGCGTGCCAGCAGACGAGCTCGGCCAGATACTGCGGCGTCACCGGGTCGAGCGCTTCCGAGGCGGTCGGCAGGCCCAGCTCCGTGACCTTGAGCAGGAGCGAGCGCGCGAGCTTGATCCCTTTCTCGATGCGGAAAGAGTCGTCCATGCCCGGGTCGTTGATGAGCCCCTTCCAGCCGATCGTCGTGCGCGGCTTCTCGAAGTAGACGCGCATCGCGACCAAGAAGCGGTCGGAAACCTTGTCGGCGAGGACCTTCAGCTTCCTGGCGTACTCGAAGGCGGCTTTCGGATCGTGGATCGAGCAGGGGCCGACGACCAGCAAGAGCCGTCCGTCCTTGCCGTCGAGGATGTCCTCGATCGCGCGGCGCCCTTTCGCCACCGTGTCGAGGCTCTTCTCGGAGGGCGGTAGAAGCTCGCGGATATGCCGGGGCGTGGGCAGGAGCGCATGCCCGGCGATGTTCGTGTTGACGAGCTTGGGCCGCTTCACGGAGAGCAATAGATCAATGCGCCGGTTTCGGCGGAGCTTCGCGGCTTTCCTTGGTGAAGGACAGCAGGAAGAGCATGGCCGCGAGCGCCACGTAGGCGGTGGTGAACTCGTAGGGGATGCGGCGCGCGACTCCCTCGAGCGTCCACGGCCAGTACATGTTGCCGTCGGGCATCGCCGAGTGGATGATGCCGACGTAGGTGAGCGCCGCGCAGATGCCGAGGTAGGCGGCCGCGGCTTTGAGCCGGCGGTCGATCATCTCGGCGATGAACGCGCCCCAGAGCATCGCGGTCAGCACGAAGCCGTTGCCGAGCGCCACCGTCACGAGCATCTCGGGCAGGGCTTTGCCGTGCTCGACCATGAGCTCCTTGAAGCGCTCCATCGGGACGATCATCGGGTTCGAGAGCTTGATCTGCAGCAGCCGCGCGACCGTCGGGAAGTACGAGAACGCGACCGCCGGCGCGTGCTGCGGCGGGCAAGCCAAAAACGCCTGGCACATGATGTCGAGCGCCACGAAGACGAGGATCGGCGCGATGACCGCGCGCGGAATCAGCTCGACGATGAAGCTGACGTAGCCGAAGATGCCGCCCAGGCCGATGAAGAGGCCGGTGAGGAGCGTATAGCCGGCGCGGCTGCCCATCTGCTTGTAGGCGGGCTGGCCGATGTAGGGCGTCGACTGCGCGACGCCGCCGCAGAGACCGGCGACCAGCGTCGCGATCGCCTCGGTCAAGAGGATCTCGCGCGTGTCGAAGTCGTCGCCCGCGACGCGCGCGCTCTCGGTGACGTTGATGCCGCCGACCACCGTCAGGAGCGCGAACGGGATCGCGATCGGCAGGTACTTGAGCGCGGCGCCCATGCCCTGGAGGAAGCCGAGCGTCGGCATGGGGAAGCCGAACACGAGCTCGGCCTTTGGCGGCGCGTAGGTGCCGCCCGTCAGGCCCATCGGCGCGAGGACGTAGTAGAGCGCGGTGCCGATCGCGACCGCGGCGAGCACGCCGGGGAAGTCCTTGGGGAGGCGGATCTGGGCGACCAGCGTGTAGAGCACGATGCCGAGCGCGATCATGCCGACGAGCGGCATGCCGAAGATCTCGACCATGGGCAAAAATCCGATGAGAGCGAGGCCGATGCCGGCGAGCGAGCCCAGGAGGCCCGCCTGCGGGACCGCGCGCTGCACCCAGTTGCCGACGAAGGAGAGCGCGAACTTCACGACGCCGATCAGCACCATCGTCGCCATGCCGATGTACCACGTCATCATGGCGGCGTCGTGTTCGTTCATGCCCTGCTGCTTGAGGCCGATGAACGCCGGGCCGAGCACCGCGAGCGCGATGCCGATGGTGGAGGGAGTGTCGAGGCCGAGCGGCATCGCGGTCACCTTCGTGTTGCCGGTGCGCTTGGCGAGGCGGAAGGCCATCCAGGTGTAGACCAGGTCGCCGAAGAGCACGCCGAAGGCGGTGCCGGGGAACATCTTCTTGTAGACGATGTCCGCGGGGAATTGGAAGGCGAAGATCAGGATGCCGGCGAGGAACGACAGCACCGTGATGTTGTCGAACATCAACCCGAAGAACCCGTTGATGTCGCCCAGTACGAACCACTCGTAGCGGGATCCTTCGACGCCGGTCTTTTTCATGCGCCCCTCCGTCAAGTTTGAGTGACAATTCTATGATTTTCTGCTACTAGTAGCGCATGACTACTGGCCTCGAGCTGGGTTGGCTGGACGGGACGATCCTTTTGACGTACGTAGTCACGCTCGCGTCCATCGGCTGGTGGGCGGCGCACAAGACCGCCAAGACGACCGAAGATTACTTCCTCGCCAGCCGCTCGATCCATTGGCTCGTCACTACCGCCAGCTTTTTCGCGACCTGCACGAGCGCGCTCACCTTCGTCGGCACGCCGGCCGAGGGCTACTCGTCCGATTACCGCTACGTGCTCTCCAACGGCGGCGACATCCTCGCCTGCTTCATGATCGCCGGCTTCTTCATCCCGCACTTCCAGAAGCTGCGCGTGACCTCCATCTACGAGGCGGTCGAGCGCCGGTTCGGGCGCGACGCCCGCACGCTGTGCTCGTTCTACTTCCTCCTCACACGCACGCTCGCCTCGACGGTGCGCGTGGTCGCGATCGCGAAGGTGCTCGAGGTCGTCACCGGCGGCGCGCTGACCTTCAACCAGTGCATGTTCGCGGTGGTCGGCGCGATCCTCCTCTATACGACGATGGGCGGCGGCCGCGCGATCGCGTGGACCGACCTGATGCAGTTCATCCTGCTTTACGGAGGCGCGGCGGTCGCGCTCGTCTACATCGTGCAGCAGGTGCCGGGCGGCCTCTCGGGCATCCTCGAGGCGGGCAAGCACGCGGTGAAGCCGGACGGCACGGTCTACAACAAGTTCAACTTCCTCGAGATGGCCAAACCCGAGAACATCGCCCTGCTCGGTCTGATGACGGTCTGGGGCTTCTTCAACTCGTCGGCGGTCTACGGCACCGATCAGGACATGGTGCAGCGCCTGCTCGCCTGCAACGACCCGAAGAAGGCGCGCTGGAGCCTCCTGATCTGGGGCTTGGCGGGCATCCCGATCACGATGCTGTTCTTGACCATCGGCGTCGGCCTCTACGCCTACGTGCAGACGCATCCCCAGCTCATCGCGGGCATGACGGACAACGATCACATTTTCCCGCGCTTCATCCTCACGACGATGCCCCACGGCCTGCGCGGGCTGATGTTCGCCGCGATCGCCGCCGCGGCGATGGGCAGCGCGGACTCCGCGCTCGCGTCCTTGGCGACCGTCTTCGTCATGGACTTCTACAAGCCGTTTTGGGGCAAGAACTGCACCGAGGAGCAGATCGTGAAGGTGTCGAAGCAGTCCTTCGTCGCCTTCGGCGTCCTCTTCATCGTTTTCGGCCTGACGCTTCGTCAACTCGACAGCCTGCTCTGGCTGGCCTTCAAGCTGATCTCCTTCACCTACGGCCCGCTGCTGGGTCTATTCTCGGTGGCGATCCTTACCGACTGGAACGTGAACGCGAGGAAGGTGATCCCCGTGATGGTCCTCTACAGCGTGGTCTCGTTCACGATCGCGATGTTCGCGTGGCATTTCGCGACGCAGCCCGGGGCTATGGGCTTCTGGGTGGACCTGCACAAGACCTACTGGCGCTTTTGGATCATCGGCGGCGCGCTCATCGTGCCCGCCTGGGCCTGGCTCATCAAGGAGCCCGGCTCGGCCGCGCCCCAGCCGGCTTAGCCGTCCTGAGTCAGCTTCCTGAGTTCGGCGGATAGGTCGATGTAGAGCGGCCGGATGTGGCTGTAGTACAGCTTCCGGCTGAGGCAGTACACCGAGTAGCTGATCAGGTAGGCGCTTAGGACGTCCACCGTGTAGTGGTTGCGCGTCACGAGCACGGCGATCGCCATCACGACCGAGCCCGTCAGGAAGATCCGCTTCTGCCACGGCGTGTCGAAGAAGAGATAGAACAGGAACGGGAACGAGGTGTGCCCGGACACCACGAACTCGTTCTGGAAGGTGACGACGCCCATCGCCCGGCTGAAGACGTAGTCGAGCTTCGACATGTCGAGCATGCCGTGGGGCGGCCCGATGGGCGAGAGCGCCATGAACGTCGTCCGGACGATCATGAAGAGTCCCAGTGTGAAGATCATGAAAGGCAGCTGGCGCGGATAATAGAGGATCGCGACCGCCGCGGCGTAGAGGTGCAGCGCGAGCCAGCCGTAGGACAAGAGGGGGAGGAGGTTCGCCTCGGGCAGGCGCCGCAGCAGCCAGTCGGAAGAGTGGGGGAGATGGCGCTGGTCGGCGTAGTAGCCCACCTGGCTGTAGTAGAAGTAGGAGACGACGAAGAAGGTGAGGACGCCGGAGAGGACGATGATCCACCACTTGTAGTGGACCGAGTGCCACTCGTCCTTGATCTCGTCGACCTCCTCCGCGACGGCGGCGGCGAGCTTGAAGCGCTTGCGGAGGCGGGTCAGCTCGTCGGTCGATTCGCGGAACTTGGCCTCGAGGCGGGCGATCTCCCGTTCGAGGGCTTCCAATTGGGGAGCCACGGCGTCCAGTAGGATACTCCGGCCGGTGTCCGAAAGCAACTACGAGTATTTGTTAGAATCGCGACGACCATGGCCGGAGAGAAACTGAAGGACGAGCGCCCTTGGGGCACGTGGGAGATCATCGCCCTCGACCCGGCTTACAAGATCAAGCGCATCGTCGTGCGCCCCGGCCAGCGTCTGAGCTACCAAAAGCACGCCCAGCGCCGCGAGATCTGGACCGCCGCCGCCGGCAAGGGCCTGATCACGCTCGACGGCAAGCAGCTCGAGCTTTCGCCCGGCCAGACGATCGAGGTTCCCATCGGCTGCGCCCACCGCGTCGCCAACCCCGGCAAGACGGACTTCGTCTTCATCGAGGTCCAGCTCGGCTCCTACTTCGGGGAGGACGACATCGTCCGCCTCGAAGACGACTACGGCCGCTCCGGCTGAGCGGTCACCTCGAAGCGGATCTTCCGGGGCTTGCCCGAGCCCGTCACGACGTAATCCTGGTCGGCTACCTCCTCCGCCTTGGCGGTGATCTCGGCCAGCTCCTCGGTCGAGACTCCGGCGCGCGTCAGCACGCTCGCCAGCAGGGAGCGCGAGATCTGCGGCGTGCGTCCGCGCTTCGCGCTGAACGTGACGCCGGTGGCCGAACGTTCGATCGAGCCTAGGACGTCGAAGCGTCCTCCCTCCTCGAGTCCCGAGGCGAGGTCCACGTAGAAGACGCCGTTTTCGTTCTCGGTCACGAGGATCGAGGAGAACGACCCGATCTTGAGATCCCGTCCCCAGGGGCGCTGGGACTTGAACGGCACCGCCGCGGTCCTTCCCGACTTGAATACGAGCATGTAGCGCGATCCGGGATCCATGCGGTGGGTTCCCAGGGATACGTACTGGTAGAGCGCCGCCTCGACGCCCGCTCGCGCGAGACCTCGGTTGATCTGCGGCACGTCGACGTCCGGATCCAGCGAGTGTTCGGGCTTGCGCTCATAGAGCCGGGAGATGACGGGCCACCCTTCGGCATCGAGTCTCGGGGCTTGGAACGCCGCCAGCGCGTCGCGCAGCGGCTCATCGGCGGAAGACGACAGCGAGAGGAGGAGCAGGAGTATCACCATGCTCCGAGGGTAGCCGGAAAGCCTCGAGGTCGCCGCGATCGATTCGCTATCGAAAAAGCCGAGGAAATGACTGCGCTATTTTCGGTGGCGACGCGGTGGTGAGAGCGGCGTGATTACAGCATCGCCTGGAAGTAGGCGTGGGTGCGCTTGAGGCCTTCTTCCAGTCCGACCTTGGGGGACCATCTCAGCAGCTTGCGGGCGACGCGGATGTCGGGGCAGCGCTGCTTCGGGTCGTCGACCGGAAGCGGCTTGCGGACGATCTTCGATTTCGAGCGCGAGATCCGGCGGATGAGCTCGGCGAGCTCGAGGACGGTGACTTCCTCGGGGTTGCCGATGTTGACCGGCGTGTTCACGTCGGAGAGCAGCAGCTTGTAGATGCCGGAGACGAGGTCGGAGACGTAGCAGAGCGAGCGCGTCTGCGAGCCGTCGCCGTAGACGGTGATCGGCCTGTTCTTCACCGCCTGCGTCATGAAGTTTGGGACGGCGCGGCCGTCCTCGATGCGCATGCGCTCGCCGTAGGTGTTGAAAATCCGGACGATGCGCACCGGCATCTTGTGGTAGCGGTGAGACGCCATCGTCATGGCCTCGGCGAAGCGCTTGGCCTCGTCGTAGACGCCGCGCGGGCCGATCGTGTTCACGTGGCCCCAATACGACTCGGGCTGCGGGTTCACCTGCGGGTCGCCGTAGATCTCGGAGGTCGAGGCGAGCATGAACACCGCCTTCTTGTCCTTGGCGAGGCCGAGCACCTTGTGCGTGCCGAGCGCGCCGACCTTCAGCGTCGGGATCGGCCAGCGGAGGTAGTCGACCGGGCTCGCCGGGCTCGCGAAGTGGAGCACGGCGTCGAGGGAGCCGGAGACGTGGATGAAATTGGTGACGTCCTGCTTCACGAAGCTGAAGCGCTCGTTGTTGAACAGGTGGTCGATGTTCTCGATGCGCCCGGTGAGCAGATTGTCCATCGCGATCACCGTGTGGCCCTCGCGCAGGAAGAGCTCGCACAGGTGGCTCCCGAGGAAGCCCGCGCCGCCGGTGATCAGGACTCTCACGGCCGGCCCACTCCTTTATAGGTGAAGCCCAG
>JACRDR010000426.1 GCA_016212845.1 Elusimicrobiota bacterium | reverse complement strand
GGCGGACCGCTCCTCGACAGCGCCGGCCGCCTCATCGGCATGAACACCGCGATCTTCAGCCCCTCGGGCGCGTACGCGGGCATCGGCTTCGCGGTCCCCGTCGACACCGTCAACCGGATCGTACCCCAGCTCATCGCCTACGGCAAGATCACGCGGCCCGGCCTCGGCGTCAACATCGCGGAAGACGCGGTCGCCCGCCGCCTCGGCGTCGACGGCGTGCTGCTCATCAACGTCGCGCGCGGCAGCGCGGCGGCCAAGGTGGGCTTGCGCGGCACGCGCCGCGACGACACCGGCGACATCATGCTGGGCGACGTGATCGTCTCGCTCGACGGACAGCCGATCCACGACAACGACGACCTCTACCGCTTGCTCGACAAGCACGAGCCCGGCGACAAGGTGAAGCTCTCGATTATGCGCGACGGCCGGAAGCAGTCGGTCGAGGCGATTCTTCAGGCGCTATGACCTGGACCAACCTCGCGCGCGCCGCGGGCGACTCGGTGAAGTACCTCGCGTCCGACGAGGCGAAGAGGAGCCTCGCGCGCGATCCGTACTGGCCGAAGTGGGACTCTCCTTGGTGGCACATGGCGCTGCTCTCCGAGCTCGGCGAGTCCAAGCTCATCCCCGTCGAGACCGCGAAGGCCCTCGCGGCCTCCATTCGCGCGACGTGGAAGCCGTTTTTCCCGAAGTCGAAGGACGGCATCCCTCCCGGCGAGGACGCGTACCGCCTCTACGGGTGCCACTGCGCGCTCGGCACCGCGATGCAGCTCCTCTCGTCGTGCGGCCTCGACCCCGACGCCGAGCTCCCCTTCGCCCGCCGCTTCCTGCTCGACAGCGTCCTGCCCGACGGCGGACTCAACTGCGAGACGGACGCCTACGAAGGCAGCCGCAAGAGCTCGATCGTCTCCACGGTCCCCGCTCTCGAGGCGGTCCTCTACTGCACGAAGCGGCCCTTCACGAAAGAAGAGGAAGCCTTCCTCGACCGAGGCGCGGAGTACCTCGTCGCCCACAAGCTCTTCCGCTCGACGAAGGGCAAGCTCCTCAAGAGCGAGTGGCTCGAGCCGTGCTTTCCGCGCTTTTACGACTACGACGTGCTCCGCGGCCTCTCCTTCTTGTCGCATCTGGGCGCGCAGCGGCCCGTGCCGTGGCGCGAGGCATGCGGCGAGGCGCTCGAGATCGTCGGCCGCTGGGCTCAATCCGACTTCAAGGTCACGCGCGCGCTGCCCACGATCAACAGCCTCAACCACGAGAACGGGGCTTGGAAACGCGGCAAGACCGCCGAGTTTCCTCTGCTGAAGTTCGCGCGCGGCGGCGACGGCGGCAGAGAGGCTCTCTCCCGCGAATGGAGGCAGGTGACGTGCGCCGGGCGCTGCTAGGCTTCGTCTTCGCGCTCGCCGCCGCCCCGGCCTCGGCCGGGCAGTGCGTGTTCTACCTCAAGTCCTCGACCGCCTCGTTCGAGGCGCGCGTCTACGATCCGGACACCGGCAAGGACCGCAAGGTCGCGCCCGGACGCATCCCGAACGCCGAGCTCGTCTGGGAGCATTCCTACGAGAAGGTTTATTGGCTCGACGGGCACGAGTTCAAGCGCGCGTGGTGGCTCGGCAAAGGCAAGACGCAGTGGCCGATCGCCGTGCCGGAAGAACTGCCCAAGCCCTACGCCTGGTTCCTCGACTGGCGCGGGCTCAAGCTGATCCGCCGCGAGAAGGACAAGCTGGAGCTCTGGGAGCACGTCGCCGCGAAGAAGACCTGGCGCATGGCCGAGCGCGAGCGCCTGCTCGAGCCCGCTACCCGAGACCGAAGGGCTTCGGGCGTGCTCTACGACTGGAACTCGCGGCGGCGGGACAAGCCGCTGGGCGAACTCTTGGCCGAGATGTCGGGCAACTCCCACCTGCACGAAATCCGCTGGAACGGCGTGCGCGAGTCGGGCACGGGCACCATCGCGTTCTACGGGAAGGACGGCTGCGGCCTGCGCGTGCAGGTGAGCCGCGACGACGCGGGCGCCCACATCGTCGCGCCGCTGTACCACTGGTGCGAAAAGCAGGAAAAGGGCACGTTGATCTTCGGCGAACCCGACTCGCTGGGGTTCGCGCCGGTCTCCTTCGGCGAAGCCGACCCCTACCTGCTGGTCGGCGGCGAACCGTCGATGAACGACCCGAAGGTGCTCAATTTAAAAGACGGCTCAGTGAAGAAGACGTTCCCCGTCGGCGCATCGCACGCCGTCTGGGTGCCGTGCCCTAGATAAACGGCGGCAGCCCCGCCCGGCTCGTGTATCGAACTTTCAGTGGAACCATCGAGGCTCTCTTCTATCAGAACTCACGGAGCCCGAAGACGGCGCCCGGCAGGTCAGCGGCTGTTTCGGCGGGAGGCGATACGGGGTGAGGCGGTCGGCGGCTTCGCGAGCGGGCGTTCCAGGGCCTTGAGGATCTCGCGGCAGAACGCCGGCAGGTCGTCGGGCTGACGGGAGGTCACCAACTGGCCGTCGACCTCCACTTCCTTGTCGACCCAACGCGCGCCCGCGGCTTCCAGGTCGGCGCGGATCGACGGGAAGGAGGTCACGGTCCGGCCGGAGAGAATGCCCGCCGAGACCAGCACGCTGCCGGCGTGGCAGATCGCGGCGACGACCTTGCCCGCGCGGTGGCAGTCCCGCACGAGCGCGTTCACGGCCTCGTGGCGGCGGAGATAGTCGGGCGCCCAGCCTCCCGGGATGACGATTGCGTCGAGATCTTCGGCGTTCACGCGCGCGGCGGCCGTGTCGACGGTGGCGGGATAGCCCTTCTTCGACTCGTAGCGCTCCTTCGTCCCGGAGCCGATGATCACGACGTTGTGGCCCGCCTCGCGGAAGCGATAGACCGGATACCAGAACTCGAGCTCCTGGTAATCCTGTTCGAGCAGAATACCGATCGTCTTGGCCATCAGTGCCTCACGGGCGGGCGCGGCAGAGGCTTGCGCCCCGCGAACCCATCCGACATCGAGTGATAGTGGGTGATATCTTCCTCGCCCTCGCGCCAGCAGAGGTAGACCTCTTTCCCGTTCTCGAGGCGGTGCGGAAAATCGATGAGCGCCGGGTCGAGACCCTTGAGCACCACGCCGAGGTCCTCGAGGCCTTTCAGCGCATGTTCGAGGCAGCCGGCGAGGAACTCAACCTGGCCTCGCTCGATGGCGGCGTCGGCGGGGCTGGACTTCGAGTCGGCCTCCAGCTTCCTCAGCCTGTCGACGTGGCCTTGCGCTCGCGCCCGGATGTCCTTGCAAAGCGCGAAGACCTTGCGGACTTCGGGAAGCTTGCCGCGAGCTTCGTCGACGGTGAAATAGCGCATCGATTCATTATACCCCATCGCGGACCGTGTGCTGTTTCGACGACGCCGGCATCTCGGAGTTTCCAAGACTCAAAACTCGAGGGAACTTTTTCTCGTGCCATTCGTATATATGGGTAGGGGTTCTCGTGGCCGCGCGCGACGGGCGGGCCGGCGAGCCGGAGGGTTCCGGGCTTAGAGGCGCTTCTTTTTGTTTAGGTAGGCGAACGGGGGGCGGTCGGGGTCGGTCGGCGGCGGCGGCGGCGGGGCGTCGCGCTTGTCTTAGGCGTAGTAGCGCTCCCAGAGCTTCGTCGGGTCGGCGCCGAGCATGTAGCGCAGCAGGATCCACTGGTTGAAGGCGGTGTTGGTGAGCGCGCCCCAGCGCCGCAGGCGCCGGGCCGCCGGGCGGATCCGCTCGGGCAGCAGCTCGATCTGGCCGATCTTGCTCAACCGGCGCGAGAACTCGACGTCTTCCATCAGCGGAATCTCGGGGAAGCCGCCCGATTTCGCGTAGTTGTCCGCCGAGATGCAGAAACCCTGGTCGCCGTAGGCGAGCCCGAGGTTTCGCGCGCGCCAGTTCTGGCCCCAGGCGATCGCGGTGTACGGGAAGTGATTGCCGTAGTCGACCGAGAACACGGTCGCGGCCAGCGGCTGCGGATGGTTCTTCAGCCAAAACTTTTCGAGCCGCTCCTGCCAGTTGCCCGGCGGCTGCGTGTCGGCGTGCAGGAAGAGGAAGAGGTCGCCGGTCGCGAGCTTCGCGCCGGCGTGCAGCTGCGCGCCGCGGTTCGGCTTTTCGAGCACGCGGACCTGGTCGACGAAATCCCGGGCCGAGTCGACCGTCTTGTCGGTCGAGCCGCCGTCGACGAGGATCAGCTCCATGTGCGCCTCGTCGGAGATCTCCCGCAGGCGCTTGAGCGAGGACCCGATCTGCGGGCCCTCGTTCCAGGTCGGGATGATGACGGAGAATCGCATCAGGCCAGAGGCTTGAACACCAAGCCGGTCGTGATCTTGGGGAAGAAGTAGGTCGACTTCTGCGGCAGGAGGCCGATGCGCTCCACCGCGCGGCGGATGTCGGCGACGCTCGCGGGCTTCACCAGCAGCGCCGCGCCCTTGCTTTTATGAGCCAGTTCTATCGCTTCAGCAGCCTCGTGCGTGTACTTGAGGTGGTGGGGGTCGACGCCTTTCGTGATCGAGCGCGCGAGGTACTCGACGCACAGACCCGATTTGGCGCCCGCCGGGGACTTCGGCGCGGCGAGAGCGAACTTCCCGCCCTCGTAGACGCCGAAGGCGTAGGGCGAAGGGTGCGCCTCGAGCGCGGCGAGCAGCGATTTGAGCCCGGACTTAGGCGCCAGGCGGCAGTTCGCGTTCACGCGCGCGAGCGCGACGTCCGCCGGCGAGAGCACGCGATGCGTCGGCAGCACGAGCAGGCCCTGGTCCTCCTCGGCGCAGACGTAGACGAGCATCGTAGACGCGGCGGCGCGCGGATTGCGGCGGAAATACTCCTTGGCGACCTCGAAGCGGTGGTGGCCGTCGGCGATGAGCAGCGTCTTCGGACCGAGCGCTCGCTCGAGCGCGGCGACGCGAGACGGATCGGCCACGCGCCAGACCTTGAAGCGAGAGCCGTCCGGCGAGGCGCCGGCCTCGTCGGGCTTGCCGGTCTTCGCGCGGCGCAGCTGCGCGCGTACCGCTCCTCCGGCGTCGCGGAAGAGGCCGAAGATCGGGCTGGAGTTCACCTTGAGCGCGCCGAGCTGCTTGAGCCGTTCGGCCTTCGGCTTGGAAAGGGTCTTCTCGTGGCGACGGACGGCGCTCGGTCCGGCGACGCGGAGGTTGAGCGCGGCGAGCACGCCGGTCCGGACGTGGCGCTTGCCGCCGTGCGGGAAGGTCTGCTCGACCACGTAATACGACGGCGAGACGTCCGTGCGCACCACGCCGCGTTCGTTCCAAGACTTCCAGAGGCGCCCGGCCTTGTGGTAGCGATCCTCGCCTCCGGCGGGAAGCTCGAGATGAATCGCGTTGAACGGCAGGCGGCGGAGGCGGTCGGCTAATTTCGCCGGGATGACGTCGTAAGGCGGGCAGACCGCCCGGTCCATCGACACCCGTTTGCCGTCGAAGCGGACGCCGTGGAAGGGGCGCACCAGAGAAGGCATTTGCTCGATAATCCCGAATTCCGGGGGGCCTGTCAACTGGTACAATCCGCCCCATGAAGGTGCTGCTTTTCGGCGGGAGCTTCGATCCGCCGCACCGCGGGCATAAGGCCCTCTTGGAAGCCGGGATCGCTTTGCTTGCTCCCGCGCGGACCCTCGTCTTGCCCACCTATCTCTCCCCTTATAAAGAGTCTCACGGGGCGCCCGGCCGCGACCGGCTCGAGATGGCGCGACTCCTGGCGAAGGGGCTGCCCGGCGCCTCCGCCGACGCGTTCGAGCTCAAGCGAGCCCGCCGGACGTACTCTTATGAATTGGTCCGGGAAGCGCGCCGGCGCTTTCCAAAAGCCGAGATCTGGTACCTCGTCGGCTCCGACTCGCTGGCGACGCTCGGCGGCTGGAAGCGCGCCGACGAGCTGCGCCGCACCGCGAAGTGGCTGGTGGGCGAGCGGCCCGGCGCGCGCGCGGCCAAGCCCGCCGGCTTCGACGTCAAAAGGCTTCCCGGACGCTTTCCCGACGTCAGCTCGACGGAGCTGCGCGCCGCGCTCTACTGCGGCGAGGAGTGGCGGGACCGCGTGCCCAAGCGCGTCGCCCGGTACGTGAAGAAGCGCCGGCTCTACGGCCTCGCGCACCGGGACGTCCTCGCGGACACGCTTTCGAAGGACCGCTACGCGCACACGCTCGGCGTGTCGAAGCTCGCCGCCGAGCTCGCCCGGATCCACGGGCACGACGCCTCGGCGGCCGCGCTGGCCGGACTGCTGCACGACTGCGGACGCCGCTTCGATCTCGCGGGCATGGCCCGCTACGCGAACGCGCGACGCCTGCCCGTGCCGGAGCGCGCCGCGACGCTGTCGGCCGCGCCGCTCCTCGCGCACGCCTATATCGGCGCGGATCTCGCGAAGCGGGAGTTCGGCGTGAAGGACCCGGAGGTGCTCGGCGCGATCGCGCACCACACCCTAGGGAAGCCGGGGATGTCCGCCTTCGAAAGGCTGCTCTACATCGCCGATATCGCGTCCGCGGACCGCGGCTTTCCCGCGGCGGGAAGGATCCGCCGGCTAGCGAAAAAGGATCTCGACCTCGCTTTCTTGGAAGCCGTGCGCACCAAGGAGCACTGGGTGCGCGAGACCGGAGAGTGGCTGCACCCCATCACGCCCCGGGTGCGCCGCGTCGCGGAGAAGCTGTGCCCGCGGTAGGTCCCTGGGCGCGGCGCGGCGAGGCCGCGCTCGTCGTCGTGTTCCTCGTCTCGGCGGCGGCGCTCGCGGCGGTCGAGTCGCGCTCGCCTCTCGCGTCGAAGCTTCGGTCGGGCGAGCCCATCGTGCTCCAGCTTTCCGTCAAAGGCGAGTCCGGCTCCAGCCCGTACCTCGGCGTGTATCACCCGGCGACGCGCGCGCTCGATCTGGTCGACCTCGGCCCGAAGGGGCTCGCCTCGCTCGGCGCGGACGCCGCGCTCGTTTCCCCCGATCTCCCGATGACCTTGCACGCGGACGGCCCCGCGCCCAGCGACGCGCTCGGCGCGAAGCGCCTGCTCTCCTCTTGGCCCCACGGCGCGCGGTTCTGGTGGGTCGCGGCGCGCTCCCCGCGACCCGCGGGGCTTTCACCCTATGAAGCCGCGCTGCTCGCGCTCGAGCTCTACCGCCTCAATCCCGCCGAGATCCGGCCGGTCTGGCCGCCGGCGGCGGCGCACCGCAAGGCGCTGCTCGAGAGCCTGCTGCGGGACGCGCCGCCCGCCTCCCTGACGACCGAGCTTCGGGTCGAGGTGCAGAACGCCTCGGGCGAGGGCGGCGTGGCGCTCGCGGCCACGAAGGCCCTGCGCGCCGACCAGGTCGACGTGATCGATTACGGCAACGCCCCCGCCGCCGAGCCCGAGACCCGCGTCGTCGACCGGGCCGGGCGTCCCCGCGACGCGCGACGGGTGGCGGAGCTCCTGGGCTGCCCCGACGCGGAAGTCTGGACCCAATACGACCCGCAGGCGATGTCTCCGGTCGCCCTAGTCCTGGGCCAGGATTTTCGCCGTTGCCGACGTTTATAAGGAAGGCTATACTTCCGGGGCCCAAGAGGAGCTATTCCCATGGAACTCGTCGAAATCCTTAAAACCGCCGTCGATTCGGGCTCGTCCGACGTCCATATCGTCATCGGCAAGCCGCCGATGATGCGCACGGACGGCGACATCGCCGAGGTTCCCGGATTTCCCGTCATCAACGCGGAAGAGTCCAAGCGGCTGATCTATTCGATCCTCTACGAAGAGCAGCGGGCCAAGTTCGAAGAGCACTGGGAGCTCGACTGCTCATTCGCGATCTCCGGCTTCGCGCGGTTCCGCGTCAACGTGCTCCTGCAGCGCAACGGCGTAGAGGCCGTAATGCGCGTAATCTCCTCGTATATCCCGACGCCCGAGCAGCTCGGGCTGCCGAAGGCCGTCACCGACTTCGCCGACCTGCCGCGCGGCCTGATCCTCGTCACCGGAGCGACCGGCTCCGGCAAATCGACCACGCTCGCGTCGATCATGGAGCTGATCAACCAGAAGTACAAGTGCCACGTGCTGACCGTCGAGGACCCGATCGAGTTCGTGTACGAGTCGAAGTCCTGCATCTTCCGCCAGCGCGAGGTCGGCCAGAACACGAAGAGCTTCAACGACGCGCTCAAGCACGCGCTGCGGCAGGACCCCGACGTCATCCTGGTCGGCGAGCTCCGCGACCTCGAGACAATCCAGCTCG
>JACRDR010000421.1 GCA_016212845.1 Elusimicrobiota bacterium | reverse complement strand
GGAAGGAGATCGAGAAGGTCGTTGAGAACGGTGTTATAATGCGGCAAGGGAGTCCTCCGTCGGTAGAAAGTTGCCTAAGCAACAACATTCTACTTCTGGCGAAGGGCTCCCTCTCTATTTAACTGGACACGTGTGGGACAGGCCCCAAATTGACTCCGCGGTAAATTCGTAGACTAGGGACGTGAGCCCCGTCCTGACGGCCGCGCTGCTCCTGATGTCCTTGGCGCACGCCAGCTGGAAGGACGAGCTCGCGGCTCCTTTCCGCGTTTTCGACAAGCCTTCCAACCAGCGGGAGTGGTCGGAGGACGTCGCGGTCCTTCCCGAAATCACGATCGTCGATACCGACCGGATCAAGATCGAGAACTTCCGGAACTTCGAGTATCGCTCCACCACGGATTGGACGCCGCGCTACTTTCACTCCGAGTACTTCTTCTCGGAGCTCGAGTCGGTCTGGTATTTCGTCGAGCCCTTCGCCCCGCTCGGGCAGGCGCATACGTTTCTAAGCTTCGGGTTCAAGGGCGGCCGCTTTCTCGCGATCTCGATCGAGATCCGCAAGCGCAAGGGGGACTCGTTCTCGCCGTGGCGCGGGCTGTGGAACAACTTCGAGATCGTCTACGTCCTGGGCGACGAGCGCGACATCGCCCGGCTGCGGTCGAATTACCGCAAGAACGACGTATACCTCTATCCGCTCAAGATAGCCAAGGGGCAGGCGCAGGCGCTGCTCGTCGATATGCTGGCTCGGGCCGAATCGTTGAGGCGGGAGCCCGAGTTCTACAACACGCTCTCCAACAACTGCATGACGAACATACTCCGGCACGCCAATCGCGTCGCGCCGAAGCCGATCCCCTGGAGCTGGAGGACACTGCTCCCGGGCTATTCGGATAGGCTCGCCTACGACCTGGGCTTAATCGACACCGACCTGCCGTTCGAGAAGGCGCGCGAGCGCTTCAAGATCAACGAGCGCGCGCTGGCCGCCGGCGACGCTCCGGACTTCTCCGCTAGGATTCGGCGCTAGCGCGGTAGCAGGCTCATGTTGTGCGCGCCCGCGCCGCAGTGTACGCCCGCGCGCAGGAAGTTCATCGCGGTCGCGTACTTCTTATGACCCGACTTGTACATCGATCGGGTGAGAAGCGTCAGTCCCGCTTCCAGGCCGGCGGCCGAGGCGAGGATCGCCGGCGTGTTGCGCGAGCCGAAGACGCGGTAGATCCCGACCTCGTGTCCGCCCGCGCCGATCGCGCGCGCGGTCGAGTATCCGTCGTACGATGTGCAGCCCCACGACGCTCCCTCGGAAACGCGGAAGATCTTCGAGTACTTTTCCGAGGCCGCGACGGCGGGATGCGCCTTCGTCTCGGCGGCGGGCGGGAGCTCGGCCTTCTCGATCGCGCGCCGGAAGTCCGACATCGTCGGCAGCTCCGGCATCGATGGGATTTCCTGGGCGGCGGCGGGCGCGACGAGGACGGCGAGCACGGCGATCCGGAGGGCGAGCTGGGACATCGAGTCTCCCGCCGGGCTTCACAGAATAGGCCGCCGGAGCGTCCGTCGCAGGGGTCCAAGGGCCCTTCATAAAAGGACTGCATTAGACCCACTCGGAGTAGTGCCAAGGTCCCACGGGTACCTTAGTCCCCATGCTGGGCCCAGGGGCCGTCATGGACCCATAGTGTGAGAGGCGGCTTGGTTTAAAATCGATTCCGTCATGGACGCCGACGACCCTTACCCGGAACCTTCGGGTTCGCCTTTCCCACCCACCGCTTTTCGAGACGCTCATCTCGCGCCGCAACACGCATCTCCGACGGAGAACCATGGCTAAGCATCCGCTCAGGACGCTGGTCGCACGTACCCTCTCGTTGACGCTCATCCTCACGTCGTGGCCCGCCTGGGCGCAGACCGCGCGCGTCGTGGTCAACGTCCCCGTGGGCCAGACGGTCGCGCCGGCGGTGAACGCCGCGCCTCAGCTTCCGGGCGGAGGAATCCTTTCCAACGCCGCGACGCTGGTCATGGCGGGCTTGGCGCTCGTGCCCGGCGTGACCCCGACCGCCGCGGGCCCCCGGCGCGCCGCCGATCGCGCCGCGCAGGCCGTGGGCCTGCCGCCGCGCGCCGTCGCGCAGTCTCTCGCCGCCGCGGCTCCCGCGAGCGAGCCCGTCCCCGGCGCCTCGGGCAGCGGTCCGTTCGTCTCCGAGGAGGCGGTGCGCGGCAAAAAGGTCGTGCTCGTCGGCACGAAGTCCTCGAAGCCGTTCATCCTCGAGGAGGCGGCCCGCGTCGCCAAGCAGCTCGGCGTCGAGCTCTTCCTCGTCGACGACCCGGAGCTGCGCAAGAACTCGAAGACGCTCGTCGACGACGCCCACTTCATCCCCGCCACCGTCAACGACCGCTCGCCGGAGAACGCGAAGGCGATCGCGGAGCTCGTGGCCGCGCACCCCGTCGCGGCGAAGGCGGAAGTGGTCGCCAGCTTCCTGAGCTCGCACGCGAAGGTCACCGCCGCGATCACCGACAAACTCGAAGCCGCGGGCATCCCCGGCTCCGCCGTCGCCGCGGCCGACGACAAGGTCGAGACGCGCCGCGTCCTCAACAAGGACGCCTCGCTCGCCGTGCCGTTCCGCGAGATCCATAGCGCCGACGACGCCCGCGCGGCCTATCGCGAGATGGGCGGCCGCGTCGTCATTAAGTCCGTTCGCGGCGAGAACTCCCGCTTCCTCGCGCTCGGCATCGACTCGGAAGAGGCCGCCGCCAAGGCGTACACCGAGATGGACGAGGGCCTGAAGGCGTTCGCCGCGCGGCCCGAGTCCAAGCAGACCACCTTCAGCTCGCACCCCGGCATCTTCATGGAGCAGATGCTCGAAAAGGCCCCGGGCAGCGAAGAGACGTCCGTCGAAGTGATCATGCAGAACGGCAAGGTCGCCTTCGCGATGGTCTCCGACACGAAGTCGATCGGCAGGAAGCTCGAGCTCGCCGCCGGCTCGATCACCTTCCCGTCGGTCCAGCCGCAGGCGGTCCATCAGGCGTTCATCGAGGCGTCGGCCAAGGCGCTCGCGGTCCTCGGCATCACGGACGGCAACGCCCGCCTCGACATGATCCTAACTAAGGAAGGGCCGAAGGTGGTCGAGGTGAACCCCTTCATGGGCGGCGCCAACATCTTCCGGTGCATCCAGGTCCTGACCGGCATGAGCATGGTCGAGCAGGGCATGCGCGCGCTGCTCGGACTCGAGGTCGACCCCGGCCACGCGCCGGACGGCTTCGTCGACTACCGCTTCTGGGCCTCCAAGTACACCGGCACCGTCACCGCGGTCCACGGCCTCGAGGAAGCGAAGGCGATGCCCGGCATCGTCGACGCGAAGGCGCTCGTCGAGGAAGGCGACACGACGGTCGCCGCCCACGGCCAGAGCTACGAGGAGATCGGCGAGATCATCGGCAAGGGCGCGACTCTCGAGGAGGCGATGTCGAACAACATCGCCGCGCTCAAGAAGGTCACGATCGACATCATGCTGCCCGTCCGCCAGACGGCGGAGCATCTCCAGCCCGAGAAGCCGGATACCCCGGCGCCCGATCCCGACGCGAAGCCGCAGCCGGCGAAGCTCTGGACGACCCTCGTCATGGGATTTATGTCCACGTTCGCGGTCGTCTCCGCGGTCGTGGAGTCGACCTCTCTCGCCGTCTCGCAGATGACCCAGCCGCTGACGCAGGGGTTCATGGCGCTCGCCATCCTCGTGAGCACGAGCTACATCGCCTATTCCGCCGGAAGCTTTCTCGGCGGGCGCTGGGTCGACAAGTTCGGGATCGCGCGGGCGTATCGCACCGTCCTGGCGACGCGCGCCGTCATCTGGACCGTGATCGCGACGCTATTTAATCCCCTTACGGGCACCGTCGCGCTGCCCGCCCTGGTCGCGCTATTTTCGCTCGACTACTTCGTGCACTCGATCGGGCGCGTGGCCGAGCACAAGCTGCAGTACGAGCTCTTCAAGGACCAGCCGACCAACTCGAGCCGGTTCGGCAGCCTGCGGGACTTCATCGAGTACTCGGCCGTGTTCTTCGGCTCGCTGATGGGCCTCGCGGTCGCGAAGTGGGGCTTCGCCGCGGTGCTCTACCCGGCGCCGATCGCCTTCGCCATAGCCGCCGCGATCGCTCTCACGCTCGGACTTCCGAAGGCCTCGTCCAAGGTCTCGCTGAAGGAAGACTGGGCCGTCGGCTTCAAGGCGGTGTTCGCGAACAAGGGAATCCTCATGCCCTTGTCCGGCTACATGCTGGTCAACAGCTTCCTCTACCTCCTCTACTACATCATCGGCACGGCCTTCGGCGCCTACGTCGCGGGCGGAGACCCCGCGCAGGCCGCGGCGGTGTCGGGCGCGATCACCGGCGTCTACAGCATCGGTGCGCTGCTCGGCGCGGTCGCGATGGAGCGCGTTTCCAAGCGCATCGACGCCGCGACGGAGAATCTTCCGGAGTCGGAACGGACCGAGGCGGGCCGCAAGCTGTACTCGGCGAGCGCGTCCAAGTCGCTCATCTGGGCCGCCGCCGGCCTTCTGGGCACCTGGGCGTTCACGAGCCAGGCCGTGATCGGCCACTTCGTGTGGCCGTTCTTCTGGGTGTCTCCGGCCTTGTTGATCATCGGCTACACCGCGCAGAAGGCTCTGATCCATCTCGATACGCTGATGAAGGACCGCATTCCGAAGGGCGACGCGCAGCTCGCCGGCAGCATCCTCGGGGCGATCCGGACGATGACGTATCTGTCCTTCGTGGGCGTCTTCCTGCTGTGGGGCGGCATCTTCGCCGCCGTCGGCGCGAAGGCCTTCTGGTGGTTCGGCCTCTTCTACACGGCGGTCGCCGGCGGCTACGTCTGGTTCGCGAAGAAGCTGAATCCCTCGTCGAAGCCTAAGTGACGCGGCTCACTCTCGCGGCGCTGGCGCTGACGCTCGCCGTTCCCGCGCGGGCGGCGATCT
>JACRDR010000053.1 GCA_016212845.1 Elusimicrobiota bacterium | reverse complement strand
CGCGGCGAGCTTCGGGTCGGGCAGATAGGCGGTGCGGTTGAGATGATAGTCGACCGCGTTGAGCAGCATCGAGCCGTAGAAGGGCTGGGCCTGCAGCGAGACCGAGACCGCCGAGAGCATGTTCGGGACGAACGGCGGGACGACGGCGGGGACCTGGGCGACCTGGGCGAACGCGGGGAGCGCCGCGAAGAGGAGCGCCAGGCCGGGAACCATAAGGAAAGGATAGCGAGGAGCCCGGTCCCCGGAAAGGACCTCTAGACCCGGATTTTCGTAGGCCCAAAGGACCGCCGGGAGGGCTCATCGGCTCAGGCGCCGGGGAGCCGCCGCGGCTATCCTGGCCGCATGAGATCCCGGCTCCCGCCCGTTCTCGCCGCCGCTCTGCTCGCCTTCGCGTCGATCCCCGTACCCGCTTTCGCCCAATACCAGATCCCCGTCGTCGCTCCGACCGCGCCCTTAGGTTCCGGCGTCGCCGGCGCCGTGGGGAACTCCAGCGTGGGTGGAACCGCGCTGGTGAACGGGAACGCGGCGAATCCCGCGACCGCCCTGGCGCTGACGCGGAGCGTCGTCGTCAA
Source organism: Elusimicrobiota bacterium (assembly GCA_016212845.1). Taxonomy (GTDB): domain Bacteria; phylum Elusimicrobiota; class Elusimicrobia; order UBA1565; family JACRDR01; genus JACRDR01. The sequence continues at coordinate 6,331 of JACRDR010000053.1, read as the reverse complement.
TGGATTGACCTTCCGGGTGACCCGGGCGCAGGCCTCGGCGCCGGTCCACGCGGCGGCTCCGGCCGAAGCCGGCCTGGCCCAGGGAGAGAGGGTCTCGGCGGCTCCGACCGCGGGCCCAATCGCTTCGGCGGCCGAGGTCGCGGAGCCGAAGCCCGGAGAGGCCGCCAAGACCACCGGACAGCTCCTGCGGACGTTCGCCGGCGAAGAACGCGGCTCCAAAGCGGGCGAGACTCGCGCCGACGGACGGCAGGATTGGGACGGAGACGGCGGCGGAAGGAAGGCCGCCGGCGACTTCGCGCCGCGGGCCCAGGGCACCGGCTCGTCGGACTCGAAGCTCGCCCGCCCGGCGAAGTTCGCCGCGGCGGTGGGCGCGCTCACTTTCGGCGTCGCCACCCCGGCGCTCGCCGCGGCCGCGGGGGCCGGGCTGGCTTCCGGCGACATGTTCGCGGCCGTGGCCGCGGGCGTGGTCGCGTTCCTCTCTCCCTGCGTGCTGCCGCTGATTCCGGCCTACATCTCCTTCATCTCCGGCATGTCCCGCGACGAGCTGATGAAAGGCGACAACCGCGCCGCGGTCATGAAAAAGGCGGGCCTGGGCTCCGTGGTATTCGTGGCGGGCTTTACCGCCGCCTTCGTCGCCCTCGGCGCGACCGCGACGGCGCTCGGCGCGTTCCTCATGCAGTACCTGCCCTACCTCTCGAAGGGCGCGGGCGCGCTCATCATCCTCTTCGGCCTGCACTCGGCGGGGATCCTCAAGATCCCGTTCCTCTATCGCGACGTTCGCTATCACGACGCGATCAAACCGGGTCTAGTCGGCGCGTTCCTGATGGGCCTGGCGTTCGCGTTCGGGTGGACGCCGTGCGTGGGCCCGGTGCTCGCCGGCATCCTCGCGCTCGCGGCGAAAAGCGAGACGGTCTGGCAGGGGATGGGGCTCTTGAGCCTTTTTTCGGTGGGCCTCGGCGTGCCGTTCATCCTCACCGGCTTCAGCGTGAACGGGTTCCTGACGTTCTTCAACCGCTACAAGAAGTACATCGGCTGGGGCGAGAAGGCCGCGGGCGGCCTGCTCGTGGTGATGGGCTTGCTGATGCTGACCGACAACATGGGACTGCTCCTAAAGTGGATCCCGGAGTTCTTCTACAAGTTCGCGCACTAGCGCGCCCAGGCGTCCGTCGTCGCGTGACGCGCGAGCGCGACGGCGTCCCACTCGTCGTCAAAGTCTTGGCGATCCACGCCTAGCGCGCGCAGCGCGGCGTTCACCGGCCGCTCCACCATCGCGGGCTCCCGCGGGTCCCAGGGATTCCGGTCGGCGCGGGGCGCGCCCATCTTGCCCCCGCTCCAAAGCACCGCGCCCTGAAAATCGCGGCCGTGCGAATAGTCCGCCTCGACGTAGGCGACCGGCCCGGCGGCGGAGGCGTCCTTCGCGAGCTGCGCCGTCTTCGCGCCCAGGCGCAGACCGTCGAGCGCGGGCGCGCGGTCCGCGGGAGAGAGCGCCGCTTCGACCGCCGAGGAAAGGGGAAGGAGCGCGAGCGACTCGGTGAGTTCCACGAGCCGAGACCCCGGCAGGCCGGCGGCGGCCTTCTCCAACGCCCGGCGGGACCCGATCAACGCCCTCAATTCGAAAGCCATTAGAACATCGCCGCCAACGAGAGCGTCGAGAGCACCGTCATGCAGCCGGCGATGGTCCAGGCTCCGACTCGCAGCAGTCCCGAGCTCGCCATGTCGCCCATGACGTCCCGGGAGTCGGACAGGTAGATCTGCAGCCACAGCACGACGGGCAGCACGAGTCCGTTGAGCACCTGCGTCCAGAACATCACGCGCAGGAGCGGAAAGCCGGGCCACAGCACGATGATGCCGCCGGTGGCGATCAGGAAGCTGTAGAGGAAGTAGAACTGCGGCGCCTCCTTGAAGGAGTAGTCGAGGCCCATCTCCCAGCCGAGGCTGCCGCACAGCGTGTAGGTCGCCGAGAGGGCCAGCACCGAGGCGGCGATGACCGAGGCGTTCAGCAAGCCGATGCCGAAGAGCGCCGAGCAGTAAGACCCGGCCAACGGCTTGAGCGCCTGGGCGGCCAGGGCGGCGGTGTCGACGCGGATGCCCGCGGGATGCAGCGTGACCGCGCAGGCGACGATGATGAAGAGCACGACGACCATCGACGCCACCGAGCCGATGATCGCGTCGAGCCGGGCGAGCCAGTAGTCCTCGACCTTGAGGCCCTTCTCGACGGTCATGGCCTGCTGGACGTAGAGCTGCCACGGCGCGATCGTCGCGCCGATGAGGCCGATGAGCAGGAGCCAATACTCGCGGTCCCAGTGGATGTCGGGGATGATCACCGCGCGGGCGACCTCGGTCCAGTCCGGGTGCACGAGGTAGCTCGAAAGGAAGTAGGAGAGGTAGAACAGGCAGGCGAAGAGGAAGACCCGCTCGATCCGCTTGTAGTCTCCCTGCGTCACGAGCCACCAAACGAACGCGCCCGCCAGCGGGACGCTGACGTACTTGGGAACGTGGAAAAGCTGGGCCGCGGCGGCGATGCCCGCGAAGTTGGCGATCATGTTCCCGCAGTCGTTGGCGACGAGCACGAGCATCAGCCAGAACGTGACCTTGATGCCGCAGTTTTCGCGGGTGAGCTCGGCGAAGCCCTTGCCGGTGGCCACCGCCATGCGGGCGGACAGCACCTGCGCGAGACCCAAGATCGCGGCGAGGAGGGGGATCGTCCAGAGCAGCGCGTAGCCGAAGTGCGCTCCGGCGAGCGTGTAGGTGGCGATGCCGCCGGCGTCGTTGTCGACGTTGGCGGTGATCATGCCGGGGCCGAGGACGCCGAGGATGAACGCGATGCGGGCGAACCAGCTGGAACGCCGGAACGCCGCCCCTACCTTGACGTCCCGGGTCGCGGTGCCGCTCACGGTCCGATTCTACAAAAGAGGTAGAATCGGTTTCCCTGATGGTTTCCTTGTTTTTGCTTTTCGCTTCTCCGTCCTGGGCCTCGACACCGTTTACCGACTACCGCCACCAGAAGCCCGGCGCGGTCCATCGCATCCGCGTCTCGGATCTGCCGGAGCCTTTCGAGACGCCGGATTCCAACAACGGTCCGGACCTAGTCGACCGTCCCGAAGGCGCGTGGCCGCAGGCGCCGGAGGGCTTCACCGTTACCCGCTACGCGAAGGGGCTCAAAAATCCCCGGCAGATTCGGGTCGCGCCCAACGGCGACCTCTTCGTGGCGGAGAGCAAGGCGGGCCGCGTTCATGTGCTTCGAGGCGTCACGGCGGACGGCGAGGCGGCCTCTCACGAGGTCTTCGCATCGGGCCTGGACAAGCCGTTCGGTATCGCGTTCTTCCCTCCGGGGAAGGAGCCGCAGTGGGTCTACGTCGGCGCCGCGGACGCCGTCCTGCGCTTGCCGTACCGGTCCGGCGATCTGACCGCCTCGGGCGCCCCGCAAAAGCTGGCGGAGCTGCCCGCGGGAGGGCTCCTGCGGGGCGGCGGGCATTGGACGCGGGACCTGCAGTTCTCGCGCGACGGCAAACGGCTGTTCGTGTCCGTCGGCTCGTACTCGAACAACGACGACGTCGACGGCAACGCCCGGGAGGAGCGGCGGGCCGCGGTGTTGTCCTGCGCGCCGGACGGTACGGGGCTCGCGGTTTACGCCTCGGGCCTGCGCAATCCCGTCGGGCTCGCGCTCGAGCCTTCGACCGGAGAGCTGTGGGCCTCCGTGAACGAGCGCGACGGCTTGGGCGACGACCTCCCGCCCGAGTACGTCACGAGCGTGCGCGAAGGGGGCTTCTACGGCTGGCCCTGGTTCTACATCGGCGGCCATCCCGATCCCCGTCACGAGGGCAAGCACCCCGAGCTCAAGGACAAGGTGCTCATGCCGGACGTGCTGCTCAACCCGCACAACGCCTCGCTCGGCATCGCGTTCTACGACCGGAAGGAGTTCCCGCGCCGCTTCCAGGGCGGGCTGTTCGCGGCGCAGCACGGCTCGTGGAACCGCTCGGTTCGCACCGGCTACGAGGTCGTCTTCGTCCCGTTCCGCGGCGGAAAGCCGCGGGGCCCCGAATACGAGGATTTCCTGACGGGGTTCGTGACTCCCGACGGGAACGTCTGGGGCCGGCCCGTCGGCGTGGCCGTCGGCTCGGACGGGGCGCTCTACGTCACCGACGACGGTTCCGATTCGGTCTGGCGGGTGGCGCCGCCGCCCCGCCCTAAGAAAAACTAGGCGCCCGCGTGGGCGTGGAGCCGCGGCTTCTCGAAGGACTCGGCGAGCCGGCGAAGACCTTCCTCGAGGTTCACCCGGGGCGAGTAGCCCAGGTCGCGCTTGGCGGCCGTCAGATCGAACCAGTGCGCGCTGGAAAGCTGATGCGCGAGGAAGCGCGTCATCCGGGGCTCGCCCGAAAGCCTCAGGCCCGACCAGATCTTCTCGAGCACCCAGCCCGCCGCGTACGCCGCGCGCGGCGAGATCGACTTCGTGACGGCCGGCGCTCCCGCGGCCGCCAGCATGCGGTCCACCATCTCCCACATCGGCAAGGGCTCTCCCTGCGCAATGAAGTACGCCTTGCCCGCGCACGGCGAGCCGGGCGCGAGCCGCTCGAGAGCGTTCAAGTGGGCGTCCACCGCGTTGTCGATGTAGGTCGTGTCGACGAGACGGGGCGGGCCGGAGATGCGGCGAAGCGCTCCCGCCTTCGCGCGGGCGAGGATGCGCGGGAAAAGATGGTTGTCGCCCTCGCCCCAGATCAGGTGCGGCCGCAGCGCGACCGTGGAAAGCGACGGCCCGTCGGCGGACAGCACGAGACGCTCGGCCTCGGCCTTGGTCGCGGGATAGGAGGCCAGGTAGGAGTCGGCGTAGGGGAAGCGCTCGTCGATCCCCTCGAGCCCGTCGTGGGAGAACGCCACGCTCGGGGAGCTAGTGTATACGAGAGACCGGACGCCGTTTCGACGGCAGGCGTCCAGAACGCTGCGGGTGCCGTCGACGTTGGCGGAAACGTACTCCTCGTGCGGGCCCCAGACGCCGGCCTTCGCGGCGACGTGGAACACGGCGTCCACGCCGGAGGCCGCCCGGCCCACCGCGTCCGCGTCGGAGACGTCGCCGCGGCGCACCTCGACGCCCAGGGCGCGCAGCTCCGGATACTCGCCTCTCGAAAAGCTGCGGACCTGGTGCCCGATCTTCGCGAGGCGCCGCACGATCGCGCCGCCCAAAAACCCGCCGCCGCCGGTGACGAGGATCTTCACGGAAGCTCCCCGGCGGCCCAGACGGCCAGCCTCTCTCGGCCGATCTTCGCGTTGTGGCGGATGTCGACGGGCAGGCCCGGATGGAAAAGGATGTCGTTGACGCACTTGGTGTGCTCGTGGCGCGAGCCGAGCTCGAAGAGCTCCGCGCGCAGAAGGTTTCCGGGCCGGACGCCCGGCTCGAGCTCGACGACGAGCACCGGGCGCTGGGCGCCCTTCTCGCCGACGCCGACGAGCGCCGAGCGGCGCACCGACGGATGCTGGTTGAATACCGCCTCGCACGGGATGGTGAACAGGGGGCCGCGGGCCGTCACGACGCGCTGCGTCTTCCGTCCGCAGAACCACAGCCGGCCTTCGTCGTCGAAGTAGCCCAGGTCTCCCATGCGGTGAAAGACCCCGCCGTCGGAAAGGCGGATCTTCGCGAGGGCGGTCGCCTCCGCGCGGCCATGGTAGGCCTCGGTGACCTGGGCGCCGCGGACGACGATCTCGCCGGTCTCCCCGTGAGGCGCGAGCAGCGCGTCCGACCACGCGGGGATCGGCTCGTCGGAAATGCGGATGACGCGCACCTCCGTCCCCGGCATCGGACGGCCGACGCAGACGCCCCGGCCCTGGGCGGTGAGCCGGCGGGTCTCGCCCAGCACTTCCGAGGAGGAGATCGAAGATACCGGGAGCGCCTCGGTCGCGCCGTAGGGCGTGTGCACCTCGACGCCGGGCGGCAGCAGCTCCTGGACGCGCTCGAGCACCTTGGCGGGGACCGGAGCGCCGGCGCTCACCACGCGCTTGAGGCTGCGCAGGCGGATGCCTCGGCCCGAAGCAAACCGGCCGACGCGGTCGAGCAGAGCGGGAGAGCCGAAGAGGTGCGTGACGCCGTAGCGGTCGACCGGCCCGAGGATGTTCGCGGGCTCGACCGAGCCGGGCCGCGTGAAGTCCATTTCCGGGATGACGGCGGTCATGCCGAGCGCCGGGTCGAAGAGCGCGAAGAGGGGGAACGTCGGCAGGTCGACTTCGCCCGGCTCGATCGAGAAGTGCCGGCGGAGCGCCTCCACCTGCGCCGAGAAGTTGCCGTGGGTGTAGGCGGCGCCTTTCGGCGCGCCCGTGCTGCCGGAGGTGAACAGGATCGCGG
>JACRDR010000052.1 GCA_016212845.1 Elusimicrobiota bacterium | reverse complement strand
GCGAAGCTGGCGCTCCGGATGATGAAGCAAGAGGGCATCCCCGCGGGCGAGCTGCCCGAGGGCATGACCGACGCGGCCCTCAACGAGGCGATCCGTCTCACCCAGCAGGCCGCCGAACTCAACGACGCGAAGCAGTACGGCAAAGCCGCGAACTCCGCCGAGCAGGCGCTCGCCGCCAACCCGCGGTCGGCGACCGCGTGGTTCCATAAGGCGTACGCGCTCGACGCTCTCGACCACGACGCCGAGGCGCTCGCCGCTTACGACGAGGCGCTGCGGCTCTGTCCCGACTACGACCACGCCTGGAAGAACAAGGCCGGCCTGCTCTGCGAGCTCAAGCGCTTCGAGGAGTCGCTGGCGTGCTGGGACCGCGTCATCGAGCTCAATCCCGGCGAGGGCCGCTGGCTCGACCAGAAGGCGAAGGCGCTGGTCCGGTTGAACCGCGCCGACGAGGCCGCCGAGCTTACCATCAAGGCGCTCGAGGACCCCGCGTTCGCGGCGGAGTACGAGAAGGGACACGACGAGATGCTGGCGATGATGGGGATGACGCGCGTCGAGATGACGCCCGAGGAGCAGGCGGCGACCCTCGACGCGGTCCTTAATCGCGACCTCGGGTCGGCGCCGGCGGCCGTCCGCGAGGAGGCGGAGCGCTTCGCGAGGCAGGCCGCCGCCGCCGAGAATCCCGCCCACCCCGAGGCGCTCCAGTGGCTGGAGAAGGGCCGGGCCCAATTGGCCGACCGGACACCGGAGGGGGCGAAGAAGGCGCTCGCGAGCGTCGAGCAGTGCCTCGCGCTCTCGCCCGATCTGCCGATGGGACTCTTTCTGCGGGCGTCGGCGCTCTACGTCCTCGGCCGCGTCTGCGCGGCGGGACGGGATTTCAAGCGCTTCAAGGAGCTCGCGCACGCCGACATGGGCAAGCAGCTCGAGGCGGCCGACTTGGTGCTCGGGGATATCAAGAAGGCGGGCGTGCCCCTGGAGGCGATCGAGGCGGAAGAGGAGCGCCGGATCGACGAGGCCGTCCGGATTTTCGGCGGCGTCGACTCGGCGCGGTCTCCGCAGGAGTCCCTCACGCTCTGCGAAACCGTGCTGCGGCTCCACGCCGCCTACGCCGGGGCCTGGCTCGTGAAGGCGCAGGCTCTCGAGGGGCTCGGCCGCCAGGAGGAAGCGCAAGCCGCCTACGCCGAGTCGGGCCGGCTCGTGCCGGACTTCGCGGAGCCGTGGGGGCGCGGCGCGAAGCTGCTCGTGCGGAGGGGGAAGCTCCCGGACACCGTGGCGTGGTGCGATCGCGCGCTCGCCTCCGTGCTCGCGGGACCCGAGCGGCTCGACCTCCGCATGATCCGCACGCTCGGGCTGCTCGTGACGCCCGGCCGGCAGGCGGAGGGGAACTCCGAGATCGACGCGCTCCTCAAAGAGCCGGGCCTGAGCGAGGCCCATCGCGCCGCGCTGACCCAGGCCCGCTCCGGCTTGAAGGCCGGCCCCGAGGCGCAGGCGGTCGAGACGACCGGAGCGGGACACGGCGTGGCGCGCGCGACCGCGGCTTCGCAGGAAGGAGCCGCCGCGCCCGGCACGGAGCTTCTCGGAGGCAAGTACGAGGTGCTCGGCGTGCTCGGCGAGGGCGGCTTCGGCGTCGTCTACCGCGTCTACTCCCGCGAGACGCGCATGGTGTACGCGCTCAAGACGTTCCGCGAGGAGTACCTTGCCGACGCCGGCACGCGCGACCTCTTCAAGAAGGAGGCCCAGGTCTGGCTCGATCTCGGCGCGCACCCCTACGTGGTGCGCGCGCACTACGTCGACGAGCTCAACGGCCGCCTCTATATCGCGATGGAGTATCTCCCGGGCGACCGCGAGCGGCCGAACAGTCTCGAGGGCTGGCTGAGGAAGGGGCCCGTCGAGCTCGACCGGCTCCTCCGCTGGTCCGTGCAGTTCTGCCACGGCATGGAGCACTCGGCTCGCCGCGGCATCCAGGCGCACCGCGACATCAAGCCGGCGAACATCCTCGTCGCGCGCGACGGCACTCTGCGCATCAGCGACTTCGGTCTCGCCGCCGCGCTGAACCTGGCGAAGTCCGCCAACCGCCTCGCGGTGAAAGGCGACGGCGTCGGCCTGTCCTGCATGGGGGAGGGCGGCGCGGGCACTCCGCCGTTCATGCCGCCGGAGCAGTTCGCTTCCGACGGCCGCTGCGACGCTAGATCCGACGTCTACGCCTTCGGCGTGACGATGTACCAGCTGCTGTCGGGCCGCTTCCCGCTCATGCCCCGCCCGCCCGGCCGGGCGCCGGACGACGGCCGCCGGTTTTGGAGCGAGATGCGGATGATGGCCTCCACGATGCCTCCGCCGCCGCTCGACACTCCGCTTTGGCCGGTGATCGCGAAGTGCCTGGCCAAGAAGCCGCAGGAGCGCTTCGCGAGCTTCGCCGAGCTTCGCGCGCCGCTCGAGGAGTACCTGAAGGCGATGACCGGCGAGGCTGTCGTCCCGCCGGCGATGGAGAAGCTGGGCGCGAGCGAGTGGAACAATCGCGGCATCAGCCTAAACGACCTCGACCGCTTCGAGGACGCCGCCGCGTGCTTCGACCGCGCGCTCGACGCCTCGCCCAACGACCCCATGGTCCTCGCCAACAAGGCGCTGGCGCTTCGCGGCCAGGGCAAGTTCGACGAGGCCCTCGCCTGCGCCGACCGCTCGCTCGCGCTCGGGCGGTCGGCGGCCGGCTGGAATCACCGGGGGCTCGTGCTGCTCGACCTCGGACGGCTCGACGACGCGGCCGAGTCCTTCGCCGACTCGCTGAAGGCGGACGCGGGCCTCCTGGACGCGTGGCTCAATCTCGGCCTCGTCCAACAGAGGCGCTCGGCGCACGATCCCGCGCTCCAGGCATTCGAGAAGGCGCTCGCCGTCGAGCCGAAGTCCGCCGCCGCGTGGGCGGGCAAGGGGCTCAGCCTCGACAAGCTCGGGCGCGCCGACGAGGCGCTCGAGGCCTACGGGAAGGCGGTCGAGCTCGATCCGCGGCGAGCCTCGGCGTGGCTGAATTTGGGCATCCTCACCCGGCGCAAGGGCGACGCGAAGACCGCGCTCGTCCATTATCAAAAGGCCTTCGAGCTCGATCCGGACTCGCCGGTCCTCTGGTTCAATTTGGGCGTGGCGGAGGAGGACCTGGGCGACCTCGAGACCGCCGCCAAGGCCTACGTGAAATTCCTGCAGCTCAAGCCGGGCGACGCGCTCGCCGCGCAGGTCAAGCACGCGACCGGGCGGCTCGAGGCGTTCTCGGCGAAGGCTCGCCCCGCCCCGCCGCCGGGACAGGGCCCCATCGGCCCCGCCGACAAGGCGGAGGCGATGTACCTCAACGCGTGCGAGCAATTCCGGAACGGAGAGCATGCGAAGGCGGTGAGCACGCTCAACGCGGGCATGTACCTGATCGACGGCAAGTCCGCGAAGATGTGGGCGCTGCACTCGGCCGCTTCCGCGGCTCTCGGCAAGCACGAGGCCGCGCTCGACTCGATCGGCAAGGCGCTCGACCTCGAGCCGAACGCGGAATGGACGGCCGCCCGCGCCGGCCTGCTCCTGACGCTCGGGAGGCTCGACGAGGCTCTCGACGCGTGCGGCGCGGCGCTGGCCGCCGACCCGAAGCTCGGCGCCGCCTGGGCGCACCGCGGCGGAGCGTTCGCGCGCCAGGGGAAGCCGGCCGAGGCGCTCGAGGCCTTCAATCGGGCCGCGGAACTCGCGCCGCAGCTCGCGGACGTCTGGAGGCAGAAGGCCGCTCTCGAGGACGCGGCGCGGCGGCCCCTCGACGCCGCGGCGTCCCTCCGCGAGTTCCTGCGGCGAGTGTCGGCCAAGGACGTCGGCGCCATCGACCGCGCGAAAGAGGACCTTCGCCGCCTGGAATCCGGGGGCGCGAAGCCGACTCCGGAACAGCTCGCTCTTTGGCTCGAGAAGGCGACGATCCTCTTCAACCAAGGGAAGTGGGACCTGGCGCGCGAGCCGCTGCAGCGCGCGCTCGACGCCGACGACTCCAACACGCGCGCCTGGCGCGACCTCGCGAGATGCCTGCTCGAGCTCCGGCGCCCCGAGGAGGCCGAACGCGCGGCGGCGGCCGCCGCGGAGAGGGATCCTTCCGACGGCGAGGCCTGCCTCCTGCGCGGCGAGGCGTTCGAGGTCCGGGGCCTGCTCGCGGAAGCGCTCGCCGCCTACGAGGAATCGCTGGCGCGGCAGCCTGGATCGGCCCGGGCCCGCGTGGCGAAGGGACGAGCGCTCCTGGCGGCGGCGGCGCAAGGCGGCGACGCGCACGCGCTGACGCTCGGGGCGCTGGAGGAGTTCGACGGAGCCTTGTCCCTGGAGCCCCGGCTCTTCGTCGCCCGCTACTTGAAGGGGACGGCGCACCACGCGCTCGGGCAGACCGACGAGGCGGTGAAGGCTTTCCGGCAGTTCATGGCGACCGCGCCGATCACCCAGCGCCAGACGATGGACGAGGTCCGCGAGCGCCTGAAGGCGCTGGGGGCCGCGTGAAGGTGACTTCCGGCGTCGATCTCGCGTGGCGGCTCGCCGCGGCGGAGGCGAAGGCCCTGCTGCAGGAGAAGATCCAGCCCGAGCATCTCCTCTGGGGCCTCTTGAGCCTCGAGCGCGAGGCGCTGCTCAACGGCGAGCGGCTCGGCCTCTCAGTCGGGGCCGTCCGCGGCGCGCTCGCGGAGGCGGAGCAGCTGAAGAAGGCGCTCGCCCCTCTGGAACCCGCGGCGCTCGCGAAGAAGCTGCGCGCCTCCTTCGCTCGAGGCAAGACCGACACGAGCGGCCGTCCGATCTCCCGGTCTTCTCGCTGCAAAGAGGCGTTCGCGCGCGCGGCGGAGCGGGCGGGCGCCGCGACTGCGCCGGCGCTCCTGGCGGAGCTGCTGAGGGACCCCGGGGAAGCGCTGGCTCCGCTCCTGCGCGGGGCGGGCGCTTCGGCCGGCGACACCGTCCGCTTGGACCGCGACGGAGAGCTTCCGTCCGTCCGGACGGCCTCCGCGGTCGAGAAGTTCGGCCGCGACCTCACCGCTCTGGCGCGCGAGGGCAAGCTCCGTCCGGTCGTGGGCCGGAGGGCGGTGCTCCTGCAGGTCCTGCAGACGCTCGCGCGCTCGACCAAGAACAACGTCGTGCTCGTCGGCGACGCGGGCGTCGGCAAGACCGCGATCGTCGAGGCGCTCGCGCAGCGGGCGGCCGCGGGCAAGGATCCGGAGATCCTGGGCGGCAAGCGCATCGTGGAGCTGCACGTCGGCGCGCTCGTCGCGGGCACCAAGATGCGCGGCGAATTCGAGGCCCGGCTCGAAGCGATCCTCGAGGAGGCGCGCCGGGACCGGAACCTCATCGTCTTCATCGACGAGGTGCACACGGTGATCGGCGCGGGCCGCGCGGAAGGCGGGGCCGACGCGGCCAACCTGCTCAAGCCCGCGCTCGCGCGCGGCGAGCTGCGCTGCATCGGCGCGACCACCCTCGAGGAGTACCGCCGTCACGTCGAAAGCGACGCGGCGCTCGAGCGGCGCTTCGAGAAAGTCTCGGTCCCGGAGCCCACGCGCGAGGAGACGCTCGAGATCCTCCGCGGCCTGCGCCCGGGCTTCGAGGCGCACCACGGCGCGCGCATCGACGACGAGGCGCTGGAGGCGGCCGTCGACCTCTCGATCCGCTTCGATCCGTCCCACCGCCTCCCGGACAAGGCGGTCGACCTCGTCGACCGCTCGGGCTCGCGCGCCCGCTGGCCCGAGCTCAGCATGGGTGCCGGGGGGAAGGCGGCCCCCTCTCCCCGGTCCACGGTCGGGCCCGACGACGTCGCCGCGGTCGTTTCGGAGAAGCTGTCTGTGCCCGTCGAGCTCGTGAAGTCTCATCTCGGGGGCGCGGGCCTCGCCGAGCGGCTGAAGCGGCTCGAGGCCTTTCTGAAGGGGCGGCTCGTGGGCCAAAACGAGGCGATCGAGCGGGTCTGCGGCAAGCTCGTCAGCGCGCACGCCGGCCTCGGACGGCGCAGAGGCCCGCTCGGCGTCTTCCTCTTCACGGGCCCTTCCGGAAGCGGCAAGACCGAGCTCGCGAAGAGGCTCGCGGAGGGCTTGGGCGGCGGCGCGGACTCGCTCATCCGCCTCGACATGTCCGAGTTCATGGAGGAGCACAGCGTCTCGAAGCTCATCGGCTCGCCGCCCGGCTACGTCGGCCACGGCGAGGAGGGCCGCCTGACGGGCCGCCTGCGCGCGACGCCGTACTCCGTCGTGCTCCTCGTCGAGGTGGAGAAGGCGCACCCGCGAGTGCTCGACCTTTTCCTGCAGGCGTTCGACGAAGGGCGCCTGACCGACTCCAAGGGGCGCGAGGCGGACGCGCGCAGCGCGGTGTTCGTGATGACGTCGAATCTGGTCGCGCCCGGCGGGTCGAGGGCGCCGATCGGCTTCGGCGCCAAGGCAGGCGAGGCTCCGAAGGGGGACGATCCCGTCGCCCGCTTTTTTCGGCCCGAGCTGCTCAATCGCGTCGACGACCGGATCGCGTTTCGCGCGCTGGACCGGGACGACGCCGAGCGCGTGCTGGCGCGGCTGACCGCGGCGCTCGAGCGCGAGCTCCGGGAGCGGTGGAACGCCGAACTCGAGCTCACGCCCGAGGCGCGCGAACTGCTTCTCGAAGAGGGCTTTTCCGCGGAGTTCGGCGTGCGGGCTCTCGAGCGGGCGCTCGAGAAGCGCGTGCGCGAGCCGCTCGGGCGGCTGGCCTTGGACGGCAGGACGAAGGACGCGCACGTGCGCGCCTCCGCCGAAAACGGCGCCGTCGCCGTGAAGATTCGGTGAATCGGACCGGCCATACTGGGGAGACGCGGAGGGGACCATGGCGAGAGCGGCCGTAGCGCGCGAACGTTGGCTCATGCGGATGGCGTTCATGGGCGTCGCCTTCGCGATCGCCTGGGTGAAGTGGGACGCCTCCTGGATGTTTCCGCTGCGCGTCCTCATGACCCTCATCCACGAGTTCGGCCACGGCATCGCGGGCATCCTCACGGGCGGCTCGATCGAGAGGATCGAAGTCGGCCGCTGCCTCGGGGGCCTCTGCTACGTCAGCGGCGGCTGGCGGTGGGTGATCCTGCCGGCGGGCTACCTGGGCTCGATGGCGGCGGGCTGCTCGATCATCCTGCTCGCCAGCCGGACGCGCTTCGCCAAATTCGTCTCGCTGGCGCTCGGCGCGCTCGTGATCCTCGGCACCCTCCTCTGGGTGCGCACGCAGACCGGCTTCGTGTATGGGCTGCTGGTCGGCGCGGGGCTGGCTTCGACCGGCTGGTGGCTCACGCAGGACATCAACGAGCTCCTGCTCAACGTCGTCGGGGCGATGAACTGCATGGCTTCGCTCTTCGGCCTGAAGTACCTCTTCGTCTACCAAGGCTACAACGACGCGCTGCTCTTCTCCAAGGAGATCTTCCCGCTCCCGCCGATCGTGTGGGCGCTCGCGTGGTTCGCGCTCTCGACCGTCGCGCTCGGGTTCACGCTGCACCTGGCCGCGAGGCCTGCCGACAAGAGCTAGCGCCGGTGCCGGATGCTTCTTCAAGCCGCCTTCAAGGCGGCTCGATCGCCTCGCGAATCGCGCGTAATTTCCGGCGTTTTCCGGCTTTCCGCCTTCTTTAGGCGCGCCCCGGAGCCTTTCGGGCCATACTGGCGGCGTGACCTTCGCTTTCCTTCTGTTTTCGAGCTTGGCCGCCGCCGCTCCGACTCCCGCCGTGGACGCGACGCCCGGCTGGATCGGAGACCTGGCTTTCGATTCGACGCGCGACCGCTGGCTCGTGGTGAGCCAGGCGGGCACGGTCTACGGGCGCCTCATGGGCAACGACGGCAAAGCGGCGGCCGCCGCCTTCGCCGTGAGTCCCGACTCCGCCAAGTCCGGCTACTCGCCGATGGCCGCCTACGCGCCGGAGGCGGACCGCTACCTCGTCGTGTGGGTCGACTACACGAAGGGCGTCGACCTTCTAGGCCGTTTCGTCTCGGGCGACGGGACGCTCGGGACCCCTTTCGCGATTCCCATCGCCGACGTGCCCGGCACGCCGATGCTCAACGTCGGCGACGACCGGACCTCGGCCTTGCGCTGGGACTCCGTCAGCCGGCGCTTCGTGCTGGTCTTCGAGCATCGGGAGCCGGTCTCGCACTCTAAGCTGACGACGATCGACCTCGACGGCCGGCGTGGAGCCGTGATCGACGTGGGCACGATGGCGGGCCAAGGCAACTGGGGGCCATCGGTCGCGGTGAATCCGGACAAGAACGAGTACTGCGTCGCCTACGATCAGCGCAACACCGGCCGCCTCGCGGTGAGCCGCATCTCCGCCGCGACGCCCTCCTCCGGCGCCGAGTCGGCGACGGGCGTCACGACGACCAACGTGGAGATCGCCTACAACGAGAAGTCCAAGAAGTACGTCCTGATGTACGACGCGGGCTACGGCGTCGGCGTGAAGACGCGGCTGCTGAACTCGTGCAGCGTGACCGACTCGGCGGGGGAGACCCTGCTGCTGCCGAAGCAGGGCTACGCGAGCGTCGCCGCCAATCCCAAGTCGGACGCGTACGCGGCGATCGGCCAGAACGGGAACGACTCCGGCAACCATTATACGGTCGCGGCCCCGGACGGCCGGTACCTGGCCCGGCGCAACCCGTTTCCCGACGGCCGCAACGGCAACTTCCTCCCCGTCATCCGCGCGAATACGAACGAAGGCACGTTCGCGGCGACCACGAGCCGGGACTTTGGCGTCACCGCCTTCGTCGCCCGGATCGGGTCCGGCGAGGGCGTCGAAGTCGCGCCCAGCACGGGTCCCGCGGCGGTCCTCGGCTGGTCGTACGCAAGCCCCGCCGCGGGAAGCGAGGTCCCCGCGGCGTTCCGCGTGGAGGGGGAGGCGAGCGCCGACGTGAAGTCGGTGCGGATTCTCGTCGACCTGAAGCCGGTCGGCGACGCGAAGCTGTCCGGCGGGCATTGGCGGCTCGACGTAGACGCCTCGGCCTACTCGGGGCACGTCAACCTGAGCGCCGTGGTGGCGGACGCGGCCGGCAAGACGGAGCGCTATTCGATCGGCCTGACGGTGAAGGGGAGCGGAGCTCCGGCCCCGACGCCGACGCCTACGCCGTCGCCGGAGCCCGCGCCCGGGCCCCAGCCGCCGCCGGCGGGGCGAAACGGCGCGGCGTTCGTTCGCGAGGCGGCGCCGCCTTCCGTGATGCGGCCCGGACAGACCGCGAAGGTGTCCGTGACCCTGCGCAACAGCGGCGAGACGGTGTGGACCGCGGGCGCCGGCTACAAGCTGGGCTCGCAGAGCCCGGCCGACAACGCGAACTGGCGCTTCGGCCGCGTGCCGGTGTCGGGCAGCGTGGCGAGAGGCGGCACGCACACCTTCACCTTCACCGTGAAGGCGCCGTCTAAGCCCGGCACCTACGACTTCCAATGGCGCATGTCGCAGGACCGCGTGCAGTGGTTCGGCCAGACCTCGCCGAAGCGCCGGATCGTCGTGCGCTAGTTTGCTACCATCGGTCCGATGGCTAAGGAACCCCTGCGCGTGCTGATCACCGGCGCGACCTCCGGCTTGGGCCGCGAGATGGCGCTTCAGCTGGCCCGCGAGGGCGCGCGGCTCGCGCTCACCGGCCGCCGCAAGGAGCTGCTCGACGCCGCCTGCGCCGAAGCGAAGGCCGCGGGCGCCGCCGACGCGATCGGGCTCGTGGGCAGCGCCAGCGACCGGAAGCAGGTCGCCGCGCACTACGCCGAGCTCAAGGCGAAGTTCGGCGGCCTCGATTGGGCGATCCTCAACGCCGGCGTCAGCGACTCCCGGAGCGGCCGCGACTTTTCGGCCGACAACATCCGCTTCACCTTCGAAACGAACGTCTACGGCGTGGCGGAATGGATCGAGGCCGTGCTCCCGGACATGATCGCCGCCGGGTCCGGAGTCATCGCCGGCGTCTCCTCGCTGGCGGGCTTTCGCGGACTCCCGCTGTCGGGGGCGTACTCCGCCAGCAAGGCCGCGTTAAACGCCTTGCTCGAGTCGACGCGCGTCGACCTCATCGGGACCGGCGTCGACG
>JACRDR010000425.1 GCA_016212845.1 Elusimicrobiota bacterium | reverse complement strand
CGGGATCAAGTTCCACCGCGCGGCCTTCGACTTCGCGTGGGTGCCCTTCGGCGACCTCGGCAACACCTTCCGCTACTCCCTCACGATCCGCTTCGCGGGCGCGACCGGCACGCAGGCCGCCGCCCCCGCTCCCACCCCGGCTCCGGCGCAGGCCGAAGCCACGCCCGGCAAGTAATTTCCTCCCTATTCTTCGTCATTTCTTCTTGTTTTCCGTAATACTTCCGTTATACTTCCCGCGTAGACTCTATTAAGGAAGGACGGGCCCGCGCCGAGGCCTCGTCTTCTTTCGCTATGTCGGCACTTCTCGGGTTACTCGGCGCCTTGCTTTCGACCGCTCACGCGGCCGCCCACCTGTCTAAGGCCGAAGGAATCGTCGAAGTGCGCCATGCCGCCGTCGGCACGTGGTCCCCGGCGAGGGCGCTCGAGCAGTTGGAGTCCGAGGACCGCATACGCACCGGCCTGGGCGCCGCAGCCGGCATTTCCTTCGACGAAGGCACCGTCCTTCAGCTCGGCCCCGACGCCTCGTTCGTCGTCGAGGAAGCTTCGGAGAAGGCGATGCGCACCCGGCTCGATCTCGGTCTCCTGCGCGCCAACGTTCAGCCGCAGGCCGCGGGCAAGTTCGAGCTGCGTACGCCGACGGCGCTCCTGCGCGTGCGGGGCACGGACTTCGAGGTGCGCGTGCTCGCCGGCGGACGGACTCTCGTCGAGCTGTACCAGGGAGCCCTGGCCGTCGAGGATAATCTCGGCAACCAGACCCTGCTCAAGCCCAACGAGCGTCTGCAGATCGACGTGCGGGGCCTGCAAGCGCCGGAGCTTCGCCCCAGCCGCCAGCAGACCGCGAGCGCGGGCGTCCGCGCCCTGGCGCGCGGCGAGGCGGCCCTGGACGCGTCCCAGGAGCGCGAACGCGCCGCGACCGACCGCGAGCTCAAGCTCGCCGAATTCCAGCAGGGCCGCGCGCTCGTCGACGTCACCGGCTCGCGGGTGCGCGTCGAGGAGTATATTCTGCGGCCTTCCGCCGATTCCTTCCGACTGGTCGTCCTCAACGAGCGAGGACGGTCCATGAATTGGTTCTTCTACCAAGGGACCTTCAATCGCTCGCTTCCCGGGGACCTCACCGCTCCGCTTAGCCAGCTTTCCGGCTGCGCGGATCGTCAGTGCGATTGGTTCCTGACGGAGTATACGACCGGGCGCTCGAATCTGGTCGATAACGTCTTGGAGCGCGGCGTAAACACGCTTGGAGGCCAGATTGACGTCAATTCGAACGGTTCCGTAAACGACGATGTATCCACTGTCTTTGACGGCGCGAGCGATCGCTTCATCAATGTGGCAGGACGACCGGTCTTTCAGACGATATTCAACAAGTTCGGTCTGTACGTGAATGGAAAGCTCCTGATAGGCAAATCCGGCGGAAACAACATCACGAGCGATCAAGACCGACTGCCGTCTTCCGTTACGGACCCGATTACAGGCGCGGCTCTGACCGATGCGAACGCTTGGCTGGATTCGACGAATGGACAGCTGGTCACCCTCGCCGCGGATGTAAAGACTAGTTCGGCGGAAAAGGGACATCAGCAGGTCTACAACTCCTTCTCGGATGGGTCCCACATTCAATGGGATAACTATTCGCTGAATTTGGACGGGAAGGTCGTCCCTCGCGGGGAGCTGGGTGGAGTGGCGGGAGACCCCTTCAGGCGTGGGGTCCTCAATTTCGGTTATGAGCAAGTAATCACGTCTTCTCACTTCCAGGGCCGCAGAATCGATCTGCTCGTGCAGCCGAGGATTCTCGTGCAGGCGGGGATTCTACAGCAATGAGGCGGCGGAAAATGGTCGCGGCGGCGGCGATGCTCGCGTGGCCCCGAGTCTCGCACGGTCTCGAGACGGCGGTGCGAGCGCAGCTTTTGGGGGGGCAGTATTTCTACGCGGGTCAGAAGGGCGCCTTGAGCGGGAATGCCGCGCTGACGCTCGCGCCCGCGACCCGTCTCACGGACACCTTCACCCTCGTGCCGGTCCTTTCGTCCTCGTACCAAGGCACGAAGCAGGCGGTGGATCTCGTCGGCGCCGGCACGATCGTGCAGGAGCAGATGGAGCACCGCGTCGCGGCCCGGGGCATCTGGGAGCCGAAGGACAGCCGATGGAAGCTCAAGCCCAGCGCGGGCTACACCTACACGCTCGCCAAGGAGACGCGCGACGAGTCCTGGGGACGCGGCCTCTTCGACAGCTGGCGCCTGGGCCTCGGACTCGACGCGGAGTATCCCGCGCGCGACGGCCTCGCCTTCCGCCTCGGCGCCGACTACTACTACACGACCTACCCGAATTTCTCGAGCCTCGAGTCGCAAGCCGGCGTGGACCCGTCGGGCCAGCCGCTGGCGCGGGAACTGGCCGGTAAGAAGACGATGGACCATCACACCCAGGGCGTCGGCGCCGGCGCGACGCTGATCAAGGGCCGGTTCGTTCTCGACGGAAGACTGCGCGAGCAGCGCAGCTTTTTCGCTGACCAGCGCGTGGTCGACGGCACGGGGATCTTGAGCGACGCCTCTAGAGAGGATTGGCTCACCTCGCTGTCGGGCTCGATCGGGATGCCCTCCGAGCTCAACACCGACCGCCGTCTGCTCGGGCACGCGGATCTGTCCGTCGCCTTCAACCGCTCGAACCAGGCCTCCTTCGACGCCCGGCGCGCGCGCTACCTTCCGGGCTACTACGACTACTCGGACGTCCGCCTCGGCGTGGGCGCGCGCCGCCTGTTCGGCGACCCGCGGGAGCCGGTGACGCTCTCGGCCGGGCTGTCTTTCGCTCGAAGGACGTACCCGCACCGGCCGCCGCAGGAGGCGACCGGCGTGTATCGCGGCGGGACCCTGAGCCAGGACGTGCGGACGCTTTCCCTCGGCGCCGACTACCCGCTGGCTCCCGCCTTCAAACTTCTCTTTCGCTTGGACCACGCGCGGTCTTCGTCGAACCAGGACTACGAGCAGGTGTACGCCTACAACTACACGGTGACGAATTTCTTGTTCGGCATCGCCTATGACTACTGAAACCGGGAGACGACATGGATAAGCTGCCGATGGGAGACGCGGAGTACGGGCTGTTGGCCCGGGTGCTGAGGAAGGTCGACTTCTTCGCGCCGATGACGATCGGTCAGATGGAAAAAGTCCTGCCGTACATCATGCTGTACCAATACGCGCCGGACGAGAACGTGTTCAAGCAGGGCTCGGTCGGAGACGCCTTCTACATCGTGCACCAAGGCCGGGTCGCGGTGCGCATCACGAAGGGGTTCTTCTCGTTCGCCAAGACGATCACGACGCTCGGGCCGGGGGACTTCTTCGGCGAAATGGCGCTCCTGTCCTCCGACGCCCGGTCGGCGACGGTGGTCTCGCTCGAAACGACGCGGCTCTTCGTCCTGCTGCAGGCCGACTTCCAGTTCATCCTCAAGGAGAATCCGGCGTTCCATGAGGAAGTCAAAAAGATCGCCGCGCGCCGCAAGTTCGCGTCCAGCCAGGGAGGAAAATGAACATTCTCGCGCTGTTGGCCGCCGCCGCGTTCGCCCAGGCGCCCAACATGTCGACGTACCAGGGCCGCCTCCAGGAAAGCGGCCTGCCCGTGACGGGCAGCCGCTTGGTCGAGGTCCACCTATGCACGGCCCTGACGGGAGGGGTCTGCTTCCCCGGCACGGGCACGAACATCCAGGGCGTCTCGGTCGTCAACGGCGTGTTCAAGACGACCTTCACGATACCGTCGGGGGTCGACATCTCCGTGGGGCAGTGGTTCCTAGAGATCGCGGTGGGCGCGACCGCCCCGCTGAACACCTTGGCGCCCCGCGAGGCCTTCACCTCGTTTCCGTACGCGATCTACGCCTCCAGCGCGACGAAGCTCCTCGGCACGGTCAACGTCGGCCAGATCGACGCCGGAAATCTGGACACGAACGTGGTCGTCCAGGGATTCGCCAAAGGACAGGCCGGCACCGCCGCCCTCGCCGACGCCGCGGTCGATACCGCGAAGCTCGCGGCCGACTCGGTCCAGACCTCGAAGCTGATGACCGACGCCGTCGATTCGGGGAAGATCCTCAACGGCGCGGTGCAGACCGCCAAGATCAAGGCGGACTCCGTCGATTTCTCGAAGATCCTCAACGCCGCGGTCGGCACCGCGAAGATCGCCCCGGACGCCGTCGACAGCTCGAAGATCCTCAACGCCGCGGTCTCCACGTCGAAGCTCGCCACTTTCGCCGTTGACACGACGAAGCTCAACGCCGATTCGGTCACGACGATCAAGATCCTGGACTCCGCGGTCACGACGGTGAAGATCGCACCGCTGGCGGTCGACAACAGCCGGCTCGGCACCGCTTCGGTCACGGCCCTCAAGATCGCTCCCAATTCGATCGACACGGGCAAGCTGACGCCCGACACCGTCACGAACTCGGCGATTCTGAACTTCTCGGTGGACGTCAACAAGCTCGCCGCCGCCGCCGTCTCGACGTCGAAAGTCGCCGCCGACGCCGTCACCGCCGCGGCGATCCTAAACGGCTCGGTCGGCACGGCGAAGATCACCGCCGGCGCCATCGACACGCCGAGGCTGGGCAACAATACGGTGAGCGCGGACAAGCTGATGGCGGGCGCGTTTCTCCGGAACAACATCGGCGTCGACGGCCTGGGCGCCATGACGCGCATGGGCGCGGTCAACGGCACCGGCGGCGGCGTGACCCTCAATATCCCGGCGCGCAAGCACGTCGAGGTCTTCATCCACATCCCGCCGCTGCTCTCGAGCACGGACGTGCGCATCCAGATGAACGGACTCGTCGTGAACAGCTATGCGGTCAGCCGTTCCACCGGCGGCTATCCCTACTCGAACGTGAACGCCGCGGGCATCGACATGCTCGGCGTCGCGGGCAGCTTCCCGACCGGTTCGCAGATCGACATCCGCCTGACGATCCAGGGAAACACGGGAACGCCGTCGTTCATCACCGGCACCTTTCAGGCGGTCGCGTTCCAGGGCGTGAACTTCGTTCCGACCCCGATCTCGGGCTCGTTCGGCGTCAACGTCGCGGGCTTGCCCGTGACGTCGGTATTCGTGGCCGGCCTTTCGGCGGCGCTGCCGGTAGGGACTTACATTGCGGCTTATGGCGAGGAGTTCCCATAAGGCCCTCCGCCTAGCCTCCCTTCTCGCCTTACTCGCGGGAGGGGCCTGGGCGGCCGGGCCTAAGTCCAACGGCGCGATCGTCGTCCTCGACGACTCGCTGGTAGGGCTGTCGGGCCCCGTCGACGTCTCCGGCGGCGGCTCCACCGTCGTCGGCGGACTCGCGACGCCGGGTCCGGTGCGAGCCTCCTCCATCCGAGACTCCTTCGTCGACGGCGGGTTCTATGCCTTCCCGTTCCCATTCTCGCGGCTTCTGATGCTCGTGCCGGGCGAGGCTCCGCTCGCGGGCCCGCCTCCCGGAAAGCTTGGCCAGGCCGACGCGCACGTGAAAGGCTCGACGTTCAGCGTCACGGTGTACGCCGCCGACTGGTTCTTCCAGCCGGTCGCCGACGTGCCCGGGCACTCGATCCGCCTCTCGACGATCGCCGCGGGCGAGACGGCGCCGCCGGCGCAGACCCTCGCCGGGGGCGCCACGACGTTCACCGGGTTCTCGGTCGTCAACACGACCGGGACGCTGTCCTTGGTCGCGACGGACCTGACGAACCCGGCGATCGAGAGTTCCACCAGCACGTTCTCCGTCGTGCCGCCCGCGACCTCGAGCCCGACGGTGCAGATGAACGTGGCTCAGGACGGCACCTACCTGACGCTCGGCGGGGGCCTCTCCGGCACGGCGTTCGATCCGAGCGGAGTCCAGCGCGTGCAGGTCGCGATCCGCCGGGTCGATACGGGCCTCTACTACGACCGGCCGGCGCACGTTTTCAACCTCGCGGCCCAGACGCTTCTCGACGCGTCCCTCGGCGCGCGCGGCGCGACGTTCACGACGTGGTTTTATCAGCTGCCGGACGCGGACCTCGCGGACGGCGCGCGCTACGCCGTCGAGCTGATCGCGGAGAACCCTTCCGCCTTTCGCGTGCCCTCGATTTCGACCTTCACCTTCGACGCGCGCGGGCTCACGTTCGCGCCCGACGACGGCAAGGCCTCCGCCTTCGCCGTGCCGGTCTCCTCGGCGGGCTGCGAGACGCTGACCGCGACCGTCACCGTCACTCTGTCGGGGGCCGGGATACGTCCCGGAGGAGCGCTCGCGCTGAAGCTGCCGTCGGGCTGGACCAAGCCCGCGGCGCTGACAGCCGCGGCGCCGTCGAGCCCGGGCGAGGTCCAGATCGTCTCGACCGCTCCGGCGTTCGCGCTCGCGGGCGCGACCACGCCCTTGCTCAACCCCGCGACGTTCGGCGGCGCCTCCTTGGGCGACGGCTGGATCGTGGTGTCGGTCACCGGCACCGCAGCCGGCGGCATCGACCCGGGCCAGCAGGTCGTCTTCGCCGCCCGGGCGCGTCCGCCTCTCGGCGCCCTCGGCCGCGGCCCGCAAGTATTCGAGGTGCGTACGCAGGCCTACAGCACCGGCACTCTGTCGGCGATCGCGAGCCCTCCCTCGGTGGACCTGACGACCGGAACCGCGCTCACGCTCTCCTTCCGCGACGCGGCGGCGATCGCGATCGGTCCGCTTCAGACTTCGCCGACCATGCAGATCGAGACGCTCGACTTGTGCGGCAATCCGGCCCCGCCTCCGGCCGGACTGACCGTGGACCTGCAGGCGGGCTCCATCGACGGGGCGGGGAACTTCGTGGTCGACGGGAGCGCCTCGTTCTTCGCCGAGCAGACGGGGCTCGGCCTGACGCAGCGCTTCGTCTTTCCGCCGAACACCCGCCCGGCTTCGCCCGGCGGCTTCTACTACCGGACCTCCGCCGCCGGCCCCGCGGCCCAGTACGTGCGGCTCGTGGGCGGCACGATCGTTTCCGACGCCTACCGCTTCGTCGACGTCCGAGCGTCGACCGTCGGTATAGGCGGCGTGTCGGTCGACACCGGCACGCTTTCGCCGGGCACGACCAGCGTTTCGCTCACGCCCGGCGTGCCGGCCGTCGTGCGGTTCCGCCTCGCCGACCCGTCGGTGCCGTGGGAGGTACTCGTCGCCACCGGCTCGGGATTCGAGAGCCCGCTCTTTCGCGCGAACGGCTACGGCCAGGCCGCGCCGGTCGCGGTGACCTGGCCGGGGCTCGACGGGCGAACCTCTCCGGCCCGCTTCGCCGCCCCGGGCATCTACCAAATCCTCGTGCGCGCGGGCGGGGGCAGCGCGGAGAACCGGACGCTCGAGGCGCGCGTGCCGTTCTCGGCTTACGTGTACGGCGACGTGGGGACCGGCGGCGCCGGGGCGGTCGTTCGGGCGCAGGGCGCCGGCGCCCAGCCGGGCAGCTACGCCGTCGCGAGCTCCACGGGCTGGTTCGAGATCTACGGCCTGGAGCAGGGACGGCCGTATTCCATCGCCGCGGCCACCCGGACGCTCGTCCTCGGGCAGGAGGTCGAGTTGTCGACGGCCGCGGGCGCTCCGGTCACGGCTCTTTCCAGCGGCGCGAGCGCGGGCTCGCTCGCGTTCACGACGCCCGGCGCGTTTCGCGTGAGCGTCGGCCTGCCGCAGCTCGCGCCCGCCGAGCTGATCGGCCGCGTCGCGGTCCACAATCCGGACTTCTCGCTTCAGGCCTCCGGGAGCCTCCACTTCTCCGCGGGCTCGGCGCGTTCCGACTCCGGCGGCCGGGCCTTCGGCCAGACCTCCAGCACGTGGACGGTCCTGGCGGTCTCGCCCGGGACTTACGACCTCGACGTGTCCGTGCCCCAGCTCGGCCTGTCGACGACGGTCGCGAACCGCACCCTGACGGCGGGCCAGGTCTCCGACCTGCAGCTCTTTTTCACCCGGAAGGCCAATCTCTCCGGCTGGGCGATCCTTCCCTCCACGACCGCGTTCGGCTCGTGGGTGTCGGTGCAGGCGACGCGGGCGGGGGACCCGTCGCCGTCGGTGTACGGCGGCGCGTACGTGCCGCCGGCGCCGCCCATCCGCTAGAGCGCCGCCGATACGCTGGTCGGCCTCGACCCCGGCACGTGGACGGTGCTCGCCCGCAGCCCCGGCTTCCTCTCCGCGTCGACGACGACGGTGATCGTCAGCACGGTCGACCTCTCGGGCGTGAACCTGAGCCTCGGCTTGGGCGGAGTGCTGACCGGGACCGTCACGGTCGCGGGCGACACGTCCGGCTTGGCGAGCGCCTGCCGGACGCAGCTCGCGGGCGGCTGCCCGGATTCGGGCATCGTCCTGTTCGTTCAGGCTTATAACCTCGCGACGTTCGCGGCGACGGTCGCGCCGGTCCGGCTCAGCACGAGCGCGTCCCTGGCTTCCGCGACCTTCACCGTCACGGGCCTCGAGAGCGGGGCGCACGTGCTACGCGCGTTCTTGCCCGGCTTTCAGCTCGATCCGGCGGGCGGCGCCCGGGTCTCGGTCTCGACGCCCTCCGTGGCGGTCGCCTCCGTCACGCTCCGCCCCGACGACGCGCGGCTGCGCCTCGACGTGCGGCTCAGGGCGCTCGCGGGCGGCGCGTGCTACTCGGCGGCGGACTTCAAGACGACCGGCTTCTACGTCGACCTGCGTCCCGAGGCGGCGCCGATCGCGGGCGGCGACATCACGCGGCTCGCCCCGCAGGCCTTGGAGACCTTCCACTGCTCGAGCATGACGTTCGTCTCGCCGCCGTTCGGCCCCGGGAACCGCGCGGTCTGGGTCGTGAGCGGCTCGAGCGGCGCGGCGAGCCGGCAGGACGTGCTGCTCGCGCACGGCACGACCGCGTCCTACGTCGCCGACCTGACGGCCGCGGTCTATACGGTCACCGGCACGATCACGGTCGGCGGCACGCTGAGCTTTACCCGGCCGGACGGCGCGGTCACCGTGAGCTCGGCGGCGGGCCTGGCCGCGCTCGCGCCGGCGACGTCGTACTGCCTGCTTTCCGCCTCCGCCCCGGTGCGGCTCTCCGCCGCGCGGGTCGAGCTCGTCCCGCTCGATCCCGACGGTGAGCCGCCGGGCTCGCTGCTTCTCGCCTCGTCGGTAGGCGGCGACTGCGGCGCCTACTCGCTGCCGGGCGCGCGGCTGGCCAACGGCCTGCCGGATCCGGGCTTCAAGACCCCGGCGCTCGTCGCGTACCCGGGAGCGGTTCGGGCCGACGGAACGTTCTCCATCGGCGGCGTCCCGGCGGGCTCGTATTGGCTCCGGGCCAACCCGGATCTGGACGGCGACCCTTCCGACGGCGACGAGGCCGCCGAGTTCCGGACGATCGTGCGCGTCAGCTCGAACGGCTCGCTCGGCGCCGTACCGTTCTCTCCGGGCGCGGGCCTTCGCGGACTGGTCTATTCGCCGCCGCAAGTCGTGCGGCCGCTGCGCGTGACTCTGTCGTCGCCGGACGGCCGTGTGCTGCGCAGGCTGGACGTCCGCTCGACCGGAACCGGGCCCGTCGCGTTTTCCTTCCCTCGAGTCGGGCCCGGCCGCTGGATTCTTCGGGCCGAGGACCTCGGCTTCCCGAAGGCGTACGCCGCCGCGCCGCTCGTCGTCGATATGCCGGCCGCCGATTTCGACGGGGCCGAGCTGCGGCTCGCCGCCGGCGGCACGATCCGCGTGCGCGCCGCGGTGGAGACGCTCAAAGCCGACGGCGGCAAGGAGGCCGTGCTCGTGACCGCGGCCAACCCGGAATTGCTCCCATCGGGGCTGCGCGTGAACGCGATCGCGAATCCTTCGATTCAAGGCGGCTTCTTCACGGCCCGCGGACGCAACTGCGGGCCGGACGGGACCTGCCGGGACGTCGCGCTCGACTCGAACGGGCAGATCGCGATCGAAAACGTGCTTCCCGGGATTTACGACGTCGAGTTCGCGGCGCCCACCGATCCGGACTCCGTCGCCCAGGGCGGCGCCGCGCTCGCGAGCCAAGTGCGCTCCGGCGTGCGCGTCGCGGAGGGGGAGAGCGTCGATCTCGGCACCGTCCGCCTGCAGGCGGGAGCGGTGCTCACCGGCCGCGCGCTGGATTCCGGCAGCGGACGCGCGGCCGCGAACGTGCGGGTGCAGGCGTTCCCCAGCCTGCGCCAGCCGGGCGACGAGAACCGGCGCCGCCGCCCTTCCGAGACCCTCACCGACGCCGACGGCCGGTACGCGCTGACCGGGCTCGATCCGGTCGCGCGCTACTACGACGTCGTCGCGGCCGCGCGCGGCATCGAGCCGGCCGGCTCCGCGGTGCCGCCCTACGAGCCCCGCATTGCGGCCGCCGTCGACCTTCGAAGCACTTCGACGCTCGATTTCTCGCTGCTCTACGCCTCCTTCTCGGTGACCGGCCGCGTCCTCGTGCCCGCGGGCGCCGTCCTGGCGACGGCGGTCGGCGACGGAGAGCGCCCCGGAGCCTCCGTGTTCCTGCAGAAGGCCGGAGTCGTGCCTTTCCGCGACCCGGTCGCGGACATCCAGGCGCTGACCGACGCCGACGGGCGCTTCTCGAT
>JACRDR010000422.1 GCA_016212845.1 Elusimicrobiota bacterium | reverse complement strand
GGTATGGAGCTTGGTCCTCGTCTTCCGGGAGGCGCGCGATCGGAGCGCCTACGAGACGAAGAACGGCTGCATCGTCGTCAGCCGGCGAGAAAAGCTGCGGAATCTCGCGGTCGTCGCGGGCTCCTTCTTTTCGCTCATGTTCGTCGTCTTCGAGCTGCTGATGCACTACCGCAACCACGCCGGCGTCCTCCGCTAAAACTTAACCCTGGGGTCAGACCCCAGGCTTAAGTTGTTCGCGCTAGACCTGGCGCAGCGAGGCGCCGAAATGGCGCGTGAGCCACGCGATCTCCCGGGCGGACGGACACCAGACGGGCGCGTCTCCCGGACAACGAGACCAACCGACCACGCCGTCGCGCTCGAGCACGTTTCTCAGCTCCCGCAAGGTCGTCGTCCGGCCGTTGCCGGCGAAAAAAAGCGGCGCGTCCTCGAGCCCGCGCTCGGGCGCGGCGTGGAGCCAGTCGGCCAGCCAGCCGGAAAGCACCAGCTCCTCGTACTCGTCGGGCGCGATGCCGAGAGCCTTGGCCGGAGTTCTGGCCGCGAGCCGGGTCCAGGCGGAAAGGAGATCCTCTCCCGCCGGCGAGAAGGCCACGCGCCCACCCCAAAGATTCGCGGGGCCTCCTTGATGAAGACGCTCGGCGACGCGTTGAAAACGAGGACGATGCCAAGCCGCGATCGCCGAAACCAGCCGGGAAAGCCCGGCCACGACGAGCGGCTTGACCTTGGCCCAGCGCTCTCCGGGGGCGTGGCGCTCGAGGTCGATCGAGAGCTCCGTCAGGTCGTCGTCGACGTGCACGCAGGCCGAAACCGGCAGCAGCGCCTGGAACGTGTCCGCCCGCACCCCGTGCCGGTAGACGTGCACGAGCGAATGATGCGCGTCCGTCGGGCGCGGCAAGAGGCGAAGGCGGACCCGGCCGCGCTCGGCCTCGGCGAAGATCTCCGGCTTGCCGGGCCGGACCGCTTCCAGCGGGAACCAGCCGCGCGAAAACCAGAAGCGCTCCGGCGATAGCCGTTCCTTGAAGCTCGGGGCGAGACCCTTCATCCACTGCACGCGGATCGTCGTCTTGCCCTTCGCGACGGAGGGCTCGCTCCACCGGGCGTCCTCGAGAGTCTTGGCGGTAAGCCTCCGCCCTCCCGTTTCGACGAAGAGTTCGGTCGGTTCCGTCGGCAGGCAGGCGAGCACGCCGCTCATGAGTTCGGCGGCCGCCGCGGTCCGCGGCTTCGGGTCGAAGATCGGGGCCCACGGATCGCCGGAGGCGCCGGGGACGTCTTGGTCGAACGTCAGCTCGAAGCCTTTCTCGCCGAGGGCGCTTTGGGTCGCGCCCGCGGCCTCGGCGCAGCGCAGGAAGCAGTCGGCGAAGATCGCCGGGGTCTTGAAGCGGCGCTTCGACAGCGTCGCGAGAGCGCGCGCCCGGTCGACCTGGAAGGCGCCGGAGCGGACGTGCTCGGGTTTAGGCAACGCGGCGGGCGAGGACTTTCGCGATGCGCTCGGCGGCGTGGCGCGCGTTCAGGCGCGTCGTCGAGACGCGCAGGTCGCCCTTAGGGTAGACCGCCTCTCGCCCGCGCAGGAGCGCGGCGAATCTGGCCTTCGCCTCGCGCGCGGTCTTCGCCTGGAGCAGGGGCCGCTTGCCGCGCTCGGAGGCGAGGCGCTTCCACAGGGCGGCCTGGCGGCAGGTCAGGCGCACGGTGAGGCCGGTGCGGCTCACCGCGCGGCGGATCTCGGGCTGGCAAGGCGCGCCGCCGCCCAAGGCGATCACCTGGTTGTTCGTCTTGGAGACTTTGGCCACGGCTTGGCGCTCGAGCGCGCGGAACGCCTTCTCGCCCTTCTTCGCGAAGACGTCGGCGACGGAAGCGCCGGCCTTCTTCTCGATCCAGCTGTCCGTATCGACGAAGCGGCGGTTCAGCCGCCGCGCGAGCTCACGACCCCCCGCGGTTTTTCCCGATCCCATAGGTCCGATTAGATAGATGTTCCCGATTTTCGCCACGCCCGCACCCTCGGAACGATCTCTTCCATCGAGTCGCCGCCGAACTTGTCGAGCACCGCCTGCGCCAGCACCAACGCCAAAAGGGATTCTCCGATCACCGCCGCCGACGGCACCGCGCAGACGTCGGAACGCTCGATGTGCGCGGAGGCGGCCTTGCCGGTCCGGAGGTCTACCGACGCCAGCGGCTTCATGAGCGTAGCCAAAGGCTTCATCGCGGCGCGCACCACGAGGTTCTGCCCCGTCGAGATGCCGCCGTCGACGCCGCCCGAGCGGTTGGAGCGGTACTTCACCTGCCCGCCTTTCCCGGGCTCGAACTCGTCGTGCGCGAGGCTGCCGGGAGAGGCCGCCGTGCGGAAGCCTCCGCCGATCTCGACGCCCTTGATCGCGTTCAAGCTCATGAACGCCTGCGCGATCGGGGCCTCGAGCCGGCGGTCCCACTGCACGTGGGAGCCGAGCCCGTTCGGGACGCCGCCCGCGACCACCTCGACGACGCCGCCGACGGTGTCGCCCGCCGCCTTGGCGCGCTCGACGACCGCGATGAGGTCCTTCTCGCGGCCAAGCGCGCGCACCGGCGATTTATCGGCCCGCGCGTTCAAAGTCCCGGGATCGCCCGCCGGCGTGTCGTCTTCGACTTCGCCGAGGCTGACGACGCGGCTGCCGACGACGATTTCGAGTTCTTCGAGAAAGCGTCGGGCCGCCGTGCCCAGCGCGACACGGATCGCGGTTTCCCGCGCGCTCGCGCGCTCGAGGATGTTGCGCATGTCCTTTTGGCGGTACTTCAGCGCGCCCACGAGATCGGCGTGGCCGGGCCGCGGGACGTCGACGCGGCGCTTCACCTCGCCGGGGCAGTCTTCCGCAGACATGACGTCCTGCCAGTTCTTGAAATCCTTGTTCTCGATCCAGAGCGCGATCGGGCTGCCGAGCGTGAGCCCGTGGCGCACGCCCGCGGTGATCGTGATCGCGTCGGTCTCGATTTTCTGGCGATTGCCTCTTCCGTAGCCCATCTTCCGGCGGGCCGCCTGCGTCATGAGGTAGTCGACGTCGAGCTTGAGCCCCGCCGGCAGCCCCTCGAGGATGCCGGTCAGTCCCTTGCCGTGCGACTCGCCCGCCGTCAGGTATCTCAGTCCCATTTGAGCGTGGAGAAGAGCTCCGCCTTCAGCTCGCGGCGGCGGCGGCCGCCCAGCGGCTCGAACCAGAGCTCCCACGTGCGCAGCGCCTGATACAGGAGCATGTCCGCGCCGCCGATGACGTTCGCGCCGGCGCCTTCGGCCTGCTTCAGGAAGGGCGTCTTCGCCGGGCGATAGACGAGGTCGTACGCCGTAGCCCCGCGCGGGAACGTGAAGCCCGCGGGGATCGGGCTCTCGGCCGGAAAGCCGTCCATGCCGAGCGGCGTCGCGTTCACCCAGAGCATCGCCTGGCGCGGCCACTGCGGGCCGGCGGTGAACTGCGTCTTCTGAAAAAGCCGGGAGAGGGCGCCCGCGAGCTCGATGGCGCGGGTGCCGTTGCGGTTGAGCATGTGGACGCGCGCCGCGCCCAAGGAGCCGAGCGCCCAGCCGACCGCGCGCGCGGCGCCTCCCGCGCCGAAGAGCAGGACCTCGAGGCCGGGGACGGCGATATTGCGTTCGGCCAAGGCGTCGAGGAAGCCGCCGGCGTCGGTGTTGTCCCCGACGAGCTGGCGGCGCGAGACGGTGACGACGTTCACCGCCCCGATCGCCTTCGCCTCGGGCTTCGCGGAGTCGAGGTGGCGGAGCACCGCCTCCTTGTGCGGGATCGTGACGTTCACGCCGACCCAGCCGTCGTCGGTTCCCGTCTTGCGCAGCTGGTCCATGAACGCGGGAAGCTCGTGCTCGGGAACCGCGAGGCGTTCGTAGTCCAGCGGCTTCTTCAGCAGCTTCGAAAGCTTGGCGTAGAGCTCCGGCGAGCGGGACTTGCCCGCGGGCCAGCCGAGAACCGCCGCTTTCTTAGCCTTGGAGGAGGGCATTTAGAGTGGGGAAGAACGCAGGATAGGAAATCTGCGCGCAGCCGGGGTCGAGGACCTTGCACTTGCCCTCGGCGATGAGGGACGCGACCGCGCCGGCCATCGCGATGCGGTGGTCGGCGTTCGGGTCGACCGTGCCGCCCTTGAGCGCCTGCGGCCCGGGAATGATGAGGTCGTCGCCCTCGATCCGCGCTTCCGCGCCGAAGGCGGCGAGCATCTTCACCGTGCCTTCCATGCGGTCCGACTCCTTCACGCGGAGCTCGGCGGCGCCGCGGATGCGAGTGGTGCCGCGGGCCTGCGTCGCGGCGACCGCGAGGATCGGAGCCTCGTCGACGAGCTTCGGGAACTCCTGAGGGGTCACCTCGGTGGCGACGAGCTGGCTGTGCGCGGCGATGATGTCGGCGACCGGCTCTTCGCCGGGGCCCACTTCCGCCTGATGGATGTCGAGCTTGGCGCCCATGCGCACGAGAGCGTCGAGCACGCCGGAGCGAGTCGGGTTCGTGCAGACGCCGGAGATCTTGAGACGCGAATCGGGCACGATGCACGCCGCGACCAGCCAGAACGCGGCGGACGATACGTCGCCCGGCACGCGCACGGGCGCGGCCTTCATCCGCGCGCCGCCGTGAATCCAGACGCGGCTGCCCTCGGCGCCGACCTTCACGCCGAAATGCCGGAGCATCCGCTCCGTGTGGTCGCGGCTCGGCGCGGGCTCGAGCACCGAGGTCTCCCCCTGGGCGCGCAGGCCCGCGAGCAGGACGGCGCTCTTGAGCTGGGCGCTGGCGACCGGAGACTCGTAAGCGATGCCCTGCAGGCGGCCGCCCTCGAGCTTCACCGGCGCGTGGTCGCCGTCGGCCAATTCTATTTTCGCACCCATCACACGCAGCGGCTCGGCGACGCGCTTCATCGGGCGTCGGCGCAGCGAGGCGTCGCCGGTCAGCTTCGAGGCGAACGGGTGTCCCGACAGCACGCCCATGAGGAGGCGGATCGTCGTGCCGGAGTTGCCGCAATCGAGGGTGCGCTTGGAGGCCTTGAGCCCCTCGAGCCCGGTGCCGTGGACGCGGAGCTCGCTCCAATGCTCGCCGGCGTGCGTCTTCACGAGCTCCCCGCAGTCCTCGATGTGGGCGCCGAGCTGCTCGAGGCAGCGGCGCGTCGAGCCCACGTCCTCGCCGTCGGATAGGCCTCGGATCGAGGTCGTCCCTTCGGCGAGCGCGCCGAAGATCAGCGCCCGGTGCGAGACCGACTTGTCGCCGGGGACTTTCAGCTCCCCGACGAGGGGATGGCGGTGCTTGGGCGACCAGGAGCCTTTCCCGGTGGTCTCGCTCATTTTCCTTTCTTCGGCAGCGGCGGCTGCGTGGCCAGGCGCCGGCCCACGGCCGGGCAGACCTTCGCCAGCTCGCCCATCAGCTGCGCGAAATCGTCGGGATGCAGCGCCTGAGCACCGTCG
>JACRDR010000424.1 GCA_016212845.1 Elusimicrobiota bacterium | reverse complement strand
GCGCCTCGCCGAGCGTCGTGACCGCTAGTTCGTACCAGTCGCGCAGCGTCTTCTTCTTGGAGGCCTAGGACTTGGAAGCGGTGTCGTCGAGCTCGGCCTCGACGATGTGCACGTGCTCGACCTTTTGCTTCTCGAGGAGATCGTTGCGCGACTCCGTCGTCGGCTTGAGCGATTCCTGGTTGACCACTTGAAAGAACCCGACGAGGTCCTCCGGCCGCACGCCCTTGGCGATCGTCAAGTACTTCACGCGCGCTTTCGAAAAGCGGTCGACGAGCTGCTGATTGTTGGCGGTTTCCTCCAGCGACATCGCGCCTTCGATGTAGAGCAGCGCGTCCATGAAGCCGAAGCCGACGTCCTCCTGCTCCTCGCAGATGGGCTTGATCGTCTCGTGCAGTTTGTTGACGATGCCGACGACTTCCGGGTGGGTGGCCGGATACGTGCGGACGTTCGTGAAGGCGAAATTCATCAGCCGCAGCGCCTGGATCATCTGCTGCCAGCGCTGAAGCCCGGCCCGTGACTTTCGGGCTCTACGCGCCATGATGCCTCTTCTTGTCCGCCGCGATCTCCTCGAGCGACTTCGCCGCGGCTTCGACCAGTTCCTTCTTTCGGCCCATGATCCGCTCCCAGAAGGTGCGCTTCCCGGCGGTGTGGAGCAGCTCCTCGACGGCGGGTGAGCCGACGCGCGCCATCGCCGAGACCAGGTGCACCTGCAGGTCGTAGTCCGTCGAGATCGTGTAGCCCTCTATGAGCTTGGAGTCGACTCCCTCCTGCTGCATGAGCGAGAGCGCGGTCGCCGCCTGCTTGGCCTCCTCCGTATCCTCGGTGGCCAGCATGAACGCCGCGATCGCGTCGCGCGACTCCGCGCCGCCGAGCTTGCCGAGCACCTTGCGCGCGGCCTCGCGGACGCGCTCGTGCTTGTGCCGGAGGAGGGGGACGATCGGCTTTACGAAGTCGGCGGAGCCGAGGTTGCCGAGGATCAGGACGACCTGGCTCACCAGGAAGTAGTCCTCGTCCTTGAGCGCCTCGACGAGCGCTTTCGCGCCCCACTGGAGGCAGATCGTCGTGATCAGCGCGGCGAGCTTCGCGCGGGTGTGCTTGTCCGCGAGCCGGCGCATTTCCTCGAGCAGAAGCGGCAGGACTTCGCCGCCGACGAAGAGCAGGAGCGAGGTGATCTCTCCGAACTCCTCGGAATCCTGAGCGATTTCGGCGAGCCGTTCGACGACGCGCGCCGCGAAGGGGGCCGATGCCAAGCGCTCCTGAAGGGCGGTCTCGAGCTGCTTCATCCCCTCGGCGAGTTCGGGCTTGGCCGAGAGCGCCTTCACGAATTCGTACTCGCGCAGCAGGCCGGGCACGTCGCCGTCGCGGCTCATTTCGATGAGGAAGCGGGTGTACGCCTGCACCGCGAACTTCGGCTGGGACGGAGCTTGAGGGTTCTCGAGCAAGAAGTGCACTCGCGCCATCGAGTTCGCCACGCCCACGTTCTTCTCGTGCACCGTGTGGTCGTGGTAAATCGCGACGTCCCCGTCGGTATACACGCCATAGGCCGTGATCGAGCGCGGCGCGTTCCAGGGATCCTTAGGGCGTCCCTTCCGGGTGCCCGCGCCTTTCGTCTTCGGCGACCCCGCGGGCCGGCCGGTGATCTCGTCGAAACGGGCCTTGATGCGCGCGTCGTAGGACGCCCACGGCATCTGCTCGGAGAACTTCTCCACCGACAATTCGCGGTTCAAGACGCCGTCGAGCAATCCCGAGACGTTCTCCGCCTCTTTTCCGATCAACGGCTCGTTCTGCTTGAGCAAGAGATAGAGGTAGTCGGAAAGCGTCGACGCCGCCAGATACGCCTGGATCTGCTCCTCCGTCAAATGTCCCGGCGGCTGGTCCGCTTGCGCCTGCTCTCCGGTGACCACGAACGAGAGGACGAACGTCAGCTGCATGCCGTCGATGCGGATCTGCTGCACCGCTTTTTGAATGTCCGTCAGCGACGTCTTCTCGTCCGCCTTCCAGATCAGGATCTTGAAGAACTCGAGCATCCCGTCGCGCGAGAGCCGGTTCGTAAACAGCACCTGGCCCACGCCCAGCGTGTGCAGCGTGGAGGCCAGCAGCGCCGAGTCCGCGGTTTCCGGCAGTTCCGCGTCGTTGACCACGAGCTGCTTGGCTTTCACCTCGAAGGTGAGGGTCGTGTCCTGGCCGAGGGCCTGGGTGAGGAGCGCGAGCGCGCGGTCCCCGATCTGGTTGATGATCGAGTGTCCCGCCCGGTAGAGACCAATCGTTTTAGAGCCCGTCACCATGCCGGTGACGAACTGCTCGACCGCGATCTGCTTGGCGCGGTCGAGCTTGATTTCGGTAATGTCGGCCATCGCGAATAAGGAGTGTAAGGGGCGGGAGGGAGCGGGTCAAGTCACGATTTCGTCACAGAATGGACCCTGCCCCCTTGCCGTATCCCGCGGTTCGCACTAGACTTGGGGGACGGGGGGGACAACATGCCGCATACGGCACGCCTGCTGGTTCGCGACGTGATTACGGTGACGGGCTCGGAGACCGTCTCGCAAGCCGCCAAAATCATGCGCGACAACAAGATCGGCGCCGTCATCGTGGCGGAGGGCGACCGCTGCGTCGGCATCTTCACCGAGCGGGATCTGCTCAACAAGATCGTCGCCGACGGCCTGGACCCCGCCAAGATCCTCGTGAAGCAGTTCATGACGGCCAACCCCATCACCGTCGACGCCTCCGAACCGCTGGACAAGGTCTTCGCGACCCTGGCGGAGGCGCGGTTCCGTCACCTTCCGATCACCGATAAGGGCAAGCTCGTCGGGATCGTCAGCATGACGGATATCGCGGGCATCCTGCGCGAGGTATTCCTGCAGGATCAGTACACCCAATACTTGGTCGAATACCTGCAGGGCGGCGGAAGGAAGAAGTAGCCTCGGGCTACTTCGGCTCGACGGTCTTCAGGATCTCCCAGAAAGCGCAGTTGATCGCCTTGGCCCGGCGCCGCTTGTGCGGCCAGTTGCTGTGCTCGAGCCTCGGGCCGCTGACCGCCGCCATCCGCCCGTCGGTATCCCAAACGAACGCCATCCAAGAGAACGAGACCTGTTCCGGGCCCGCGTCGACGCGCGTCAGGTAGGCGTTGCCGTGGCGCTTTTCGTCGAGGGTCAGCGCCTGATCCGTGTCCTTCAGCCGCTGCGCGCCGGACGGCTCTTGCGCCTGCGGGTTGTCCTGCGGTCCCGAGTTGGGGGCATCGCGCAGCTTCCTCTCCGGCGCCGGAATCGTCAGTACGGTCGACACCGCCCCTTCCCGGATGAAAAGCGTCGTCTCCGTCCCGTCGGACGGCGTCAAAAACGTCTCGACGACCCCGTTCGCGGCGTCCTTGCGCTGCCCGATCTTCCAGCCTTCCGGAAACCGGAACTTGATCGTCTCGCCCTCGTAGATGCCGGCCAGATCGGTGCCGCACGACGTCTGCGGCTCCGCGTACGCCGGCCAGGGATTCTTGCCGTCCTGCATGAGGTCTTGGCCGAAGTAGGCCGAGGCGCCGATGAGAAAAAGTCCGAGGAGGGTCTGCCAGCGCATCAGAAAACCGAGGACCAGCCTCGCTTCAAGAGATGAAACTCCACTCGCCTGTTCTTTTCCCGGCCCTCTTCCGTCCGGTTCGTGTCGATCGGCTCGTCGGGACCGCGGCCTAGGTAGCGGATGCTGGGCGGAGGCACGCCGCGCTGCACGAGGGCTTCCTTGACCGCCTTCGCCCGCTCCCGCGACAGCTTCATGTTGTAGTCGCGCGTGCCGATCGCGCAGGTGTGGGCCGTGATCCGGAGCTTGAGCCTGGGGTTGCGCTTCATCAGGTCCGAAATCAGGTCGATGACCTCGAATCCCG
>JACRDR010000418.1 GCA_016212845.1 Elusimicrobiota bacterium | reverse complement strand
TGGGAAAGCGGCACCGCGACGTTGATCGAGCCTCCCGCGTCCTTGAGGAGCGCGCGGTCGAGGCGCAGGCGGAAGCGAAGCTCTTTCTCGGACAGCCGGTAGAGGGTCGCGGTGACGGTGCCCTGATCCGAGACGCCGAGGTGAAGCTCGAGGCTGGTCTCGGGCGTGATCGGAACGCCGATCGACGGCGTCGCGGAGAGCCGGATCGTAAGAGGCAGCCGCCAGAGCTCGCCCTGCTGCATCTCGCCGATGCGCTTGGCCGAGAAGGGCAGGGCCGTCTTGAAGTCGAGCAGGTTCGCCAGGCGGCCGAGCTCCTTGCAGCTCTTGGTCTCATGGAGCGGGCGGACGATGAACGTCTCCCCCTCGACCGCCGCGGAGAAGGCGAGGTTGAGCGTGACGCCTTCGCCGACGTCCTCGGGGCGGGGGCCGACGGCGCCTCCCCCGCTGAGCTTCGCCTCGTCGACGATCGCGAGCGTGCCGTCCGGGTAGCGCTTCAGCCGGCGGCGTCCGTCGATGCGTACGAAATCGGGGCCGAGATTCCGGCCGAGGCCCTGGCGGAGGTTGACGTGGCGGCAGATGTCGTCGAACGCTTTCGACTGCAGGCGCTCCCAGAAGCCGTTCTCGTCCGGAGGCGTCGGGGTGGAGGGCCGGCCGGGCTGGGTTTGTTCGATCCGCTCCCAGGAAGGCTCGCCGCCGAAGACCGGCGGGACGCACGCGAACAGGGCTAGGACTAAGGACCTAGGCCATGCCGGGCTCATGGACCTAGAGTCTAAGGCCGAGAGGCCTAGCCGCGCATCGGTCCTAGGGCCCGGCCCGATTTAGGGCCTAGGTCCTAGGTTGTTGACGGCCTTGACTTCGCCGCGCCGGGGCGTTACCATATATAGGCTTCTCGACGAGAATACATGCAGGAATTGAACCCGACCGACGCCGCCCAGGCCTTACCCGACCTGCGCACGCTTTGGGGGAGCTTGTCTCCCCGAAGGCCCCGCAACGGGGAGGAGCTCGACGAGGCGATCCCCGCCAACCGCTGGTCTTTCCCTAAAGAGAAAGACCTCGAGCACGATAAGCGCAAGGCGCTGGCGGACGACGCGGTGCTCGCGAAGCTCTCGGCTCCCTTCCGCACCCGGCTCCAGCTCGCCAAGCTCGCCCAGACGCCGCGGCGCGCGGGAGAGCCCTTTAGGTTCGCGGTGCTGGGCGACGCCGAGCCCGGCCGGTTCTGGATCTTCCGCAAGCTCTTCAACGTGCCGGGCGTGTTCCAGAGGCAGCTCTCCGCGGTCCAGGAGCAGCCGGTGGACTTCTCGCTGCAGCTCGGCGACATGGTCAGCCGCGGCATCATGCGCAACTACCTCCGGTTCTTCAAGACGCTCGACGAGGCCGACATCCGGCGGCCGTATCTCACGGTCATCGGCAACCACGACCGGCTGAGCCCGCACCACCGCTCGAACGCGACCCTCTACACGCAGACGTTCGGCCGGACCAACTACTCCTTCGAGCACGGCGGCGTGCGGTTCGTCTGCCTCGACACCAGCGCGCACGCGCTCACCCGCTTCCAGCTCCGGTGGCTCGACGCGGTCCTCGACACGCCGCGGACGAAGGTCGTCTTCACGCACATCCCGCCGGCCTGCCTGCGCCGCTGGACCGACTTCGGCGCTTCCAAGGGCATCGGCGGCTTCAAGCCGGGCGCGGTCGAGCTGACCGAGATCGTCTCCCGCCGCCGCGTGTCGCGCGTGTACCTGGGCCACATCCACGGCTTCGGCGTGCAGGACTTCAAGGGCGTGCGCTACGTCCTGACGGGCGGAGGCGGCTCCCCCCTCTTCCCCTCCGGCGTCAACGACAAGTTCCACCATTTCATCGTCGCGAGCGTCGTCGACGGCGAGGTGCGCGAGACGGTGCACACGCTCGACCGCGGCACCTTCGAGATCCCCTCCGGACGCGTCCTCTTCTCGCCCTGAGCCGTTTTAGTATCATCGGCCGGTGCTCGCGGCCCTTCTTGCCTGTCTCGCGACGACGTTCGCGCATTCCGCGTCGCTGATCCGCGGCCCCTACGTCGAAGGCGTCACCCGAAGCTCCGGCTGGATCTGCTGGCGGACCGACGTTCCCGCCGAGGGCTCGCTGGAATGGCGGCCGAAGGCCGGCGGCCAGGCCCGGCTCGAAAACGACGCGGAGCCCAAACGGCAGCGCTGCCTCGAAGCCTCGGGTCTGGCGGCCGGAGCCCTCGTCGAGTATCGCGTTCGGCTGCGCCAGCGGGGCGGCCCGGCGGTGTGGAGCTCCACGCACTCGTTTCGGGCTGCGTCGGGCCCCGGAGCCGCGGCGCGCTTCGCGGTGTTCGGCGACTCCGGGCGCGGCACCCCCGAGCAGTTCGCGGTCGCTCGGATGGCGGTCGAGGCGAACCCGGAATTCGTTCTGCACACGGGCGACGTGGTCTACTCCGACGGGGCGGACGTGTCCTACGACAAGAAGTACTTCGCGCCTTACGCCGCGCTTCTCGACCGGGTTCCGTTCTACTTCGGCATCGGCAACCACGACTACGACGCCGGCGGCGTGAAGGACGCCGCGAAGGGCCGCGAGTGGCTGCGGGACAATTGGTTCGCGGTCCACCACAACCCATCCGGCACGCCGCCGCGGCGCACCTTCTATTCGTTCGATTGGGGTCCGGGCCATTTCGTGTCCGTCGACACGAACCAGGGGATTGGGGCGGCTGCGGCCCCCGCGTTGGACCCGGGATGCGAGCAATGGAACTGGCTCGACCGCGATCTCGCCGCCTCGACCGCGCCGTGGAAGATCGTCTTCCTCCATATCCCGCCGTACTCGAGCGGCTGGCACGGCGCCAACGCGCACCTGCAAAGGACGCTGGTGAAGCTTCTCGAGGAGCGCGGCGTGGACGTCGTGTTCCAGGGCCACGATCACGACTACGAGCGCACCAAGCCGATCCTCCGGGGCGCGCCGGCGAAAACGGGTCCGGTCTACGTCACCGTCGGCACCGGCGGCGCGCCGCTTTACGACAAGGAGAAGGAGAGCGAGTGGACCGAGGTGTTTCTGAAGGTCTTCGGTTTGCTCGAGGTGACGCTCGAGCCCGGCTCCCTGAAAGGCCGGGGCGTCGGAATCGACGGAAAAGTCTTCGACGAGTTCGAGCTCAGGAAGCCGCGGTGACCCGCGGTCCCCGCCGGACGTAGCGTCCCTCGGGCTTGGGCTCGGCCAGCAGCACGTCCGAGTCGAGGTCCGCCCACCGGAACGCTCCCGTGCCGCAGGCGAGATGCACGCTCGCGGAGAGCCCGAGCGACGTCTCCTGCATGCAGCCGATCATGAGCGGCGCGCCGTGCGCGCGCGCGACCGCGATGACGTCGAGGCTCGCGGCGAAGCCGGT
Source organism: Elusimicrobiota bacterium (assembly GCA_016212845.1). Lineage (GTDB taxonomy): Bacteria > Elusimicrobiota > Elusimicrobia > UBA1565 > JACRDR01 > JACRDR01. Next base: position 4,218 of record JACRDR010000418.1, on the reverse strand, counting down.
CTTGGCGGCCTTCACGTTCACCGCGTTCGCGGCGCCGGAGGAAAGGACGGCCAGCGCCTCTTCCGGCGAGCGCGCGCTCTCGTCGGCCGCGACCGGCACGGGGCAGCGCCTCGTCAGGCGGCGCATGCCGCCGAGATCGTCCCGCCGGAGCGGCTGTTCCAGCAGCTCCACCGCGATGCCGGCGGACAGGCAGCGCTCGACGAGCGCGAGGGCGCCGGAGGCGGTCATCTTCTGGTTGCCGTCGAGGATGACGCGAGGCTTCGGCCGGATCTCCGCCGCCGCGCGCACCCGCTCCCAGTCGGGCCCCGCGCCCGTGCCGACCTTGATCTTGAGCGTGCGGAAGCCCTCTTTCGCCGCGTCGCGAGCGGCCGTCGCGGCCTGCGCGGCCGGCCAGGCGGAAAGGGTGACGTCGGTCTCGATCGTGTCCGTCGCGCCGCCGAAGAAGCGCCACAGCGGCAGGCCGAGCTGGCGGGTCAGCGCGTCGAGGAGCGCCGATTCCAGCGCGGAGGCGGCGGGCGTGACCTCGCCGCACCGGGAAAACGCCGACCGGGCGAGCGCGCGCCACCGCCGGACGTCTTGGCCCACGGCTCCGGCCGCGAGGCGCCGGAGGCAGGCCTCGATCCGGGCGGGCTTGAGATGCGCCTGCACGACCGAGCTCGACGCCTCTCCCCAGCCTTCGGCGCCTCCGGCCAGGCGTACCCGGACGCGCACGTTTTCGGTCTCGGTCTTGCTTCCCAGGGCGGTCACGAAGGGCCGCTTCAGCGCCCGCCGGACGCGCGCGACTCCGGCGCTCCTGACCTGGAAAAGATTCACACGGCGGAATATACTACATATCCAGATGACCACTTTAACGCTCACGCTCCTCGCCTGGTTCGCCTCTCAGAGCGCGTCCGCCGCCGATCTCGTGCTCGACGGCATCGACGTTTACGGCACCGAACGGCTGACGGTGGACGACGCGGATCGCCGCTACGGCAAGTCCATCCGCGAGATGGTCAAGCTTCGCAGCCGCGACTCCAAGGCCGCGTTCAAGTCCAGCGAGGCTCTCCGCGAGCGCATCGAGGTCACGATCCGTACCGAGTGGGGCTTCGCCTGGAGCCGCCTCTCCTTCAGCGACTACTACGCCGACGGCAAGCACAAGGCCTTCGTGAGCGTCGACGTGGTCGAGTCCAAGGACCGGCCCGCCCGCCTCGCGTTCCGCCCTCTTCCGACCGGCGCCGTGCCCGACCCCGGGGGCCTGCTCGCCGCCTGGGGCAGGTACATGGACCTCGGCTGGAAGCTCTTCAAGGACGGCACGCTCAACGTCAATCACGACTCCTGTTTGTCCTTCTTCTGCGAGTGGGGCGCCCAGACGCCCGAGCTTCGGAAGTACGAGGAGCTTTTCGTCGCCCAGGCGAAAGACAATAAGGAAGCCCTGCTGAAGGTGATGAAAGAGGATAAGTCGCCGGCCAAGCGCTCGGCCGCGGCGTATCTGCTCGCGTACCTGCCCGACGCGAACGAGTCCGCCCGCCTGCTCTCCGACGCGCTCGACGACCCGGACCTCGACGTGCGCTCCGCCGCGCTCAGCGTCTACGCCGATTACGCGGTGCACCACAAGGAAGTCTTCCTGCCGATCACCCGCCTCCAGGCCGCGCTCGACTTCCCCACCGCCGACGACCGCAACAAGGCGATGGCCGTCGTCGCCGGCATGGCCTCGAATCCGGTCCACCGCCGCTTCCTCATCCTCAAGATGTCGGACCACGTCCTCCGCCTCATGCGCAGCCGCCAGCCCGCGATCTCCGACACCGCCTACGCGGCGATGGGCATCCTCGCCGGCGAGAGCTTCGACCGCCGCGACAACGTCAGTTGGGAGCGCTGGCTCGAGCGCGCGCAGACGCAGGAGCTCGCCAAACCCGAAGTGGACGGGGCGTCCTCCCCGTAGTGGCCGCTCTCGCCCTGGCGCTGCTTCTCGCGGCGCCGGCCGCGGCGAGGCCTTCCGCGCGCGTCATCCTGCGCGCGAAGCAGCCCGGCGAAGCCGCCCTCGTCGTCGTCACGGGCCACGCTCCCAAGCGCCCTCCCTCCGGGACGTTCGCGGGCGCGAAGCTCGCGTTCCACGAGACCTCTCCCGGCGAGTTCGTCGCCATCGCCGGCCTCGATCTCGACGTCTCCACCGGGACGCAGCTCGTCGAGCTCACGCTGATCCCGCCGAAAGGGGCGCCGATGCCCTGGCGCGAGGAACTGAAAGTGAAGCCCAAGGTCTTCGCCACCCGCAGCCTCACCGTGGCCTCGCAGTACGCCGAGCCTCCGCCCGAGCTGGAAGCGCGGGCGGACAGGGAGACCGCGCGGCTGCTGAAGATCTTCGCCGAGGCGACCGGCGAGACGGGCATCGAGGGGCGCTTCCGCATGCCGGTCAAAGGCGCCAAGACGACCTCGCGGTTCGGGGAGCGCAGCGTCTTCAACGGCAAGCCGAGATCTCCGCACTCCGGCGCGGACATCAAGGCTTCGACCGGCACCCCCATCATAGCGCCTCAAGGGGGCACCGTCGTGCTGGCCGAGGACCTCTTCTTCCCCGGCAAGACGCTCCTGCTCGACCACGGCCTCGGCGTCTACAGCTTCTTCGCGCATCTTTCGGAGATCGTCGTCCCCGTCGGCAAACGGGTGAAGGCGGGCGAGCGCATCGCCCTCGCCGGGGCGACCGGCCGCGTGACCGGCCCCCACCTCCACTGGGCCGTAAAGGTCAGCAAGGCCCGCGTCGATCCGAGCTCCGTCATCGCCCTTCCTCTCGACAAGTACCTCAAGCCGAAGAAGAAGCGCTGATTTCCTTATAAGAGTAACGGAGTCAATTTGGGGACAGTCCCCAGATTGACTCTACACCCCGCCGTCACGCGGGCGTTGTCCCTTCTCTATCGGCCGCGCCCGGCCCCCGGGCGTACGATGGCGGCATGACACTCTTCTCCCTGCTGCTGCTGGGTGCCGTCGGGGCGTCGGCCGCGACGCCGGGCGCCAAGATCTCCCGCGTCGACGGCGCCGCCGTGGTCCGGCGGGCGTCGGGCGCTTCCGAGCCGGCCGCGCCCGGGAACGTGCTCGGGCCGGGCGACCGCGTCGCGACGGCGGAAGGGGCCGACGCGGTGCTGGAGTTCCCCGGCGGCGTCGAGATCGATCTCGGGAGCGACTCGATCCTCGAACTCGCGGGGCCCGAGCCCGTACGCGGGCTGAGGCTCGTGCTGCGGGACGGGAGCCAGGAGCTGCTCGATCCGGAGAGCCGCATACTGCTTTCTTGGCCGAAGGCGGGCGATCCGTCCGCGAATGACGGGAGACCGGACTTCCGCGTAGTGCTCGCCGGTCCCGTCGCTCCGCCCGAGCTGACCCGTCCGGAGACCTTGCGAGACGCGCCGTCTTCCCGGCCTTCGTCCGAACCGAACCTTCCCGTCGAGAAGCCGGAGCGGCCCGTTTCGTCCGTAGGTCCTAAGACGGCGCCCTGAGGGCCCCTTCGGCCCAGCCGTTGGGCGCCGGTTTCCGGCATACTGACTCCGTGATCCGGAGTCTTCTCGCGCTGGCGGTGTTTTCGGTCCCGGCGTCGGCGCAAACCCATGTCGAGGTCGTTCCCGTTCCGGTCTTCCCCTCTCCGGTTTCCGCCGCCGCGGGGGCGGCGCTGCGTTCGCTCCCTTCCGCCGCTTCGCCGCTCGGCGTTTCGCTTCCGATCTCCCTGTCGCCGGTCTCGGTTCGCCTCGTCCCCTCCGTGCGGCCCGTCGCGCTCGCGCGCGCGGGCGCGCTGGGCTCCTCGGAGCGCGGGCTCCTTTCCCGCATCGTCGCCTGGAACTTCGACTGGGACGACAACATCTTCTTCATGCCGACCAAGATCGTGCTCGCGAACACGCGGGGCGGGGCGCCGCGCGAGGTGACGACCGGCGATTACGCGAAGATCCGCGGACTCCTCGGCAAGCCGGGCGAGTGGGAGCCCTACGCGGTCGACCAGGACTCCTTCAAGTACTTCGGCGGAAAGTACTTCCTCCAGCACATCCGCGAGGCGGTCGCCTCGGGCGACACGAGCTGGCAGGGGCCGAGCTGGAAGGCGTTCGTCGAGGCCTGCAGCCGCCCCGAGACGGCGCGGTGGACGACGATCATCACGGCGCGCTCGGCCTCGCCCGAGGACATGGCGGCCGGGCTGCGCTACCTCCAGGAGCTCGGCTACCTGAAATACCTGCCGCCGCTCGAGAACCTCTACGGCGTGGGCGACAAGCA
>JACRDR010000417.1 GCA_016212845.1 Elusimicrobiota bacterium | reverse complement strand
CTTCGCCCTCCGCGAGCTCGGCGCCGCGGGCGTGCAGAAGAGATTGGGCTACATCCCGAGGCTCAAGGAAGCGCTCGACGCGAAGGCTCTCACCAAGGCCCTGCTCGCCTGCGCCTACCAGCCGACCGAGAATTCCGGCGACGCCTGCAAGAAATCCGCCGAGATCATCGCCTCGGCCTTGGGCGCCGAGTACATGCGGTGGGACGTGGGCGGCGTGACCAAGTCCTACGTCGACACCGTCTCGAAGGCGATCGGCCGCCCGCTCACGTGGGAAAAAGACGATCTCGCGCTGCAGAACATCCAGGCGCGCGCGCGCGGCCCGGGCATCTGGCTCTTGGCCAACCTGCGCAACTCCATCCTGCTGGCGACCTCCGACCGGTCCGAGGCCGCGGTCGGCTACGCGACGATGGACGGCGACACCTGCGGCGGCCTGAGCCCGATCGCGGGCATCGACAAGGCGTTCCTGTTGGTTTGGCTCCAGTGGCTCGAGAAGACCGGCCCCGAGGGCCTCGGCCCGATCCCGGAGCTCTCGTGCGTCACGGGCATGCGCCCGACGCCGGAGCTGCGGCCGCTCGACGCCAAGCAGACCGCCGAGAGCGACCTCATGCCCTATGATGTCCTAGACGCTATAGAGCGCTGTTTCATTAGGGACAAGCGCTCCCCCGCCGAAACGCTCGAGCACGTCCGGCTCAAGTTTCCCCAGCATTCGGAGCCCGACCGCCGGAATTGGGTCATCCGGTTCTTCCGCCTGTGGTGCCGCAACCAATGGAAGCGGGAGCGCTACGCCCCGTCGTTCCACTTGGACGAGAACAACCTCGACCCCAAGAGCTGGTGCCGCTTCCCGATCCTCTCGAGCGGCCTCGAGAAAGAGTTAAACGAGCTGCCCCAATGAAATCGGCCCTAATCCTCGTCGACGTCCAATACGACTTCATGCCCGGCGGCAATCTGGCCGTGTCTCACGGCAACGACGTCGTCCCCATCTGCGCGCGGCTGATGTCGAAGGGCCGCTTCGACGCGATCGTGGCGACCCAAGACTGGCACCCCAAGGATCACGGCAGCTTCGCCTCGAACCATCCCGGCAAGAAACCGGGCGAGTTCATCGACCTCTTCGGCCTGCGGCAAATCCTGTGGCCCGACCACTGCGTGCAAGGCTCCAGAGGCGCCGAGTTCCACGACGCGCTGCCCAAGGAGCTGATCCAAAAAGTTTTCCGAAAGGGCGACGACAAGACCGTCGACTCCTACAGCGGCTTCTTCGACAACGGGCGTAGAAAATCCACCGGCATGGGCGAATGGCTGAGGGAAAAAGGCATCGGCCGCGTGCACTGCCTGGGACTCGCCACCGACTACTGCGTGAAATTCACCGCGCTGGACGCCCGCTCATTAGGATTCGAGACCGTGCTGATCGAAGACGGCTGCCGCGGCGTAAACCTGCAGCCCTCCGACTCGGAGTTCGCCGTCGTCGAAATGAAGAAAGCCGGCGTCACGCTCACGCCGAGCGCGGCCCTACTGCGCTGAATTACCCTCGACGCCGATGATGCTGGGCGCCATTCTCACCTCCGGCTTGGCCGCGAGCCTTGCCTCGGCTCAAAGCTGCCCCGCAGGCACTTCGCTCGTGTTCATCGATGACGCCGGAAGCGAGAAGATCATTCACTGCGCAAAGCCGCAAAAAGGACCGAAAGCCGCCCTGCGCGCGCTTCGTAGGAGCGAAATGGGGCGACGGATCGCAGACTTTATCTCCGAGCACGACATCCCCATCTTACCTGCCGGCGATGTTCCTTCGGGCAGCGGTGCCGTATTTCTCTGGAACTCCAAGGAAATACATCTCCCTCAGAATGCGGACGAGTTGGATGCGACGATGCTCGCTGTCGCGCTCGCTCACGAAGGCACGCATGCGATTCAGGCAATCCAAGACGAGATGGTGCAATGCATTGAGTCGGAGCAGGACGCGTATTTCGTCCATTTCGTCGCGTACGTGGAAATGAGACGAGCCGGCGTTCCTCCTATCCCCGAAAGCGGACCCTTCGCCCGCGACTTGCTTCTCATGGCTCACACCGTGAAGCAAGGAAGCTTCAGGTCGTTCGACGACCTTGTTAAATTGGGGTACGAGGCGCAGCGAAAGCGGGTTCTCGGCGTCGGAGGGCGACTGCGGCCGGTTTGGCGAGGGGTCTTGAGAGCCAGCGTGAGAGTCTTTGATTTTCTCTACGATTACTCGGGAAACACCGAAACGCTGGACCGTAAACGGCGGCATGTCGCATACTGGTGGGACAAGACCTCGGTGAAACGAACGCAGGCTGCCCATACACGCACGCTCGGGTGGCGAGATACATGGATAAACGCGCATCGACACGAAGATTTCTCAGGGCGCTAGGTCCGGCGATCCTAGCGGCCGCGAGCGTTTTCTGCGGTTGCCGTTCGTCGCCGTATCAGAGCGTCTCCGGGGACGGCATCCGCTGCGAAATTCCTCGGGACTGGGAGAGCATGCCGGGCGGAGGGGCTCTGGCGTTCGCACGCTCTCCGGACGAAGTCGAGGGCGTCGGCGCCTATCTTTCCGTGCATTCGGCTGAAATACGAGGCCGGGAGGAGCTCGCGCGGGCCATGACCGAGACCGCTCGACTCTACGCCAAGGACCCGGATTTCCACCAGGAAACGCTCCGGCAGTTGAGCCTGTCCGGCACGGACGGCTGGGTCGTCGACTGGACCCGGACCCAATCGCCGCCGGCCATGCATCAGCCATCCGAACCTCAGCGCCGGCCCGTGAGATTTCGCGAGACGGAAGTCCACTTCGCTGTCGGAGGCAAAGCCTACACAGCCGCCTTTGGGGCTCCGGTCGAACTGTTCGAGAAATACCGTCCCGCGTTTGAGCATTTCCTCGGCACGCTGAACGTGTCGCCATGACCTTGCCTCACAGCAGATCGAGCGGACAGGATAATCAGCTAGAGCCGGCGGCGCGAAAACGGAAAGAGGAAGAACCTAGTAGCGCCGCGGCTCAGCCCGGCGTTGGGCTCAATGGGGGTCTGAGGGACATTAACCGTTCGTCTAACGGCGGTCTCGAATTGACATGCGAACCGATGAGCCGATGAGAGTTCTAAGCGGATTGCTGGCCTCGCTTGTTTTATCTCTCCCGGTCTACGCTCTTGTGGATTCGAACAGGAACTATCCCGCCAAAATCGCGGGATGGACGATTACGTCCCATCACATGGATACCGGCGATCTCCGTTCCTGTTCGGCCAAAGGCAAATTCGGTGATCTCGAGGTTGCTCTCGGCAATTCCTCTGGGTCTAGGCCGATAGAGATAAGTTTTCGATTTGTGAAGGGAGGAGCGGCGCCCGGCCCGGCGAATCCCGGCGACTTTCAGCAAGCTTGCGGCTCCGGCAAAAGCGAAGCCCCGGCAGGGAGCTGGCGGTACAATCCGAATCAATCGAGTGAAGAATACTGTGATGGAAGCAGCTGGCTAAAACCCACTGAAGGACACTTCAAGAAGGCGGTACTGCTGCTAAACGGGAGCGAAATCGCGACGACGCAGGATGGCGCGCACTTTAAGGCAGGCCTCATCTCCGGAAAGCGCGTCCTCTTCGAATACAGCGCGTGGTTTCAGCGAGTGGACGGCGAGAAAAAGCTCACCAAGCCGGGTAAAGTCGAGCTGCGTGTCGAAGGCCTGGATTCTGGTCCGATTGCGATCGGGGCGATCCGCCTTAACCAAGCTCTAGCCGAAATGTCCCGATGCGAGCGAGAACGAAAGTAGGGCTTGAAATTGTTCAGACAGAACCTTTCGCGGTCCAATTGAGCTGAGGCCGGATGAAGTTAGGGTCATTGGGGACGATCTCCATCGCTGAACCGAACGTGCACCGAACAAGGGGACTGTTGGTGGACTCGTGGCGAGTGAACTCGAACTGAGGATTGATGCGCCGGAGCGCATGGTTTTTGGCAAGCCTCGGTGGGTTTGGGTGCCCATCGGGATGATCGCCGCATTCCCTATATTCGTCGGCTACTCCCTGATCACGCGGCCGACGAAGACCTTAACCGATGACATCGGTCTATTGGTCATGGCTGGAGGCGTAGGCCTTTTTATCGCAGTCGCGGCGCTCGCCGTGGCGCTCTATTGCGATGAACTTCACATCGACCTTCGAGAGCGGACGTACCGGCGACTCAAGGGTACGTGGGGACGGGTACGAGTATCCAAGACCGGTCCACTCGACGACTTTAAGAAGCTCCGATTGAGCCCGGGGGCTCTGAAGCACCAATCGCCGGGCGAACCGCTGAGGATCTATCGCGTCGTGAATCTCAGGCTGGTCTTTCAGGACGATTCCAGGCCCATCAGCATTCTCGAGACGACGAACGTAGCCAGTGCCCGCGAGCTGATGGTACGGATCGCGAAGCGCCTGGATATTCCATGGGACGATCTCACCACGAGATCACAATGACCGGCGGAGAGATCTATTGGTAGCCTCGAGCCCATGATCAAGGCCTTAGGGTTCGCTTTGGCCGTCATTGCTTCCCCGGCTTGGGCGGAGCCTTCGGTGCTGCCTGGGGTCGACGTGCTGCTGGCCGACGGGGCGGCGTCGCTCCGCGGGAAGCGGGTCGCCCTCATCACCCATGCGGCGGCGGTGACGACGGGGCTCGAGCTGACGGCGGACGCGCTGGCGCGAGCGCCGGGGGTCAAGATCGTCGCCCTCATGGGGCCCGAGCATGGGGTGCGCGGGGCGCGGCTGGCGACGGAGACGGTCGTCGACGAGCGCGATCCTAAACTCGGCGTGCCGATCTACTCGCTTCATCGCTCGACCAGCATCTACGACGCCGACACGAACAAGCCTACTCCAGCCATGCTCAAGGGCGTGGACGCCGTGGTTTATGACGTGCAGGACATAGGCTCGCGGTCGTACACCTATATCGTCTCGATGGCGCTGGCCATGGAGGCGGCGGCGGACGCGGGGATTCCCTTTTTCGTGCTCGACCGGCCGGATCCGGTCGGCGGCGAGCGCGTCGAGGGCAACGTCCCGCCGGAGGATTGGAAGCGCTCGACCGTGAACTGGCTCCGGATTCCGTACGTCTACGGCATGACCCCGGGCGAGCTGGCGCGGATGATCAATGGCGAGGGCTGGCTGCGCGGCGGCAGGCGTGTCGATCTCAAGGTCGTCGAGATGAAGGGCTGGCGGCGCGAGATGCGCTTCTCGGACACGGGGCTCCTTTGGGTGCCGACGTCGCCCCACGTCCCCCGAATCGAAACGGCGTTCTTCTATCCGGCGACCGGTATTTTGGGCGAGTTGGGCACCTTCAACATCGGCGTGGGCTATCCCCAGCCTTTCGAGCTGATCGGCGCGCCGGGGATCGACGGCGAGAAGCTCGCGTCCAAGCTCAACGAACTAGGTCTGCCGGGAGTCCGGTTCCGGCCCCTCTCGTTCAAGCCGTTCTACGCGGCCCACAAGGGGACGCTGTGCCAGGGCGTCCAGATCCATCTGCTGGACCTGCGCAAGGCGCCGCTGGTCGAGCTGCAGCTTTACGCCATGGAAGCCGTTCGCGCGCTTTTCCCCGACGCCGCGATCTTCCCGCCCGACACGCTCGAAGAGACGGGACGGCCGCGCTTCGACGCGACGTTCGGGACCGGCGAGGCGTCGGCCGCTATCGCGGAAGGGCGGCCGATCAAGGACGTGCTCGCGGCGTGGCGGAAGCAGGCCGCCGATTTCGCGGAGCGGCGGAAGAAGTACCTGCTGTATCCCTAGCTGACCCGAACGCGACCCGAACGAGGGGACTGTCCCCTTAGTCCGCCGCGCCGGCGGCGGCGGAGATGTCTTCCTGCCGCACCTTGCCGGGGTCGAAGCGTTCGGCTTTCCCGATCAGCATGTCGAGGGCTTCGTGGAAGGCGGGGACGGTCTTCATGAAGCGCAGCGGGTTGATTCGCGCGACCACGAAGGCGCGCAAGTACGGGCTCTTGAAGCCTTTGGCTTGAAGCGTCTTTACGTGGCCGGCGACCAAGTCTTCGAGCTTTCTTACCTTGGCGGCGCGCTTTTCGCGCTCTTTTAGGGCGACGGGGAGCTTGTCTTCGAGCCAGCCGTCGACTCTCTTGAGAATCGGGTTGTAGGCGCCGCCGGCGAAGCGCTTGTCTTGGTCGTAGAGGATGCCCAGCGTCGCGAAGCCCGGTTCTTCGAACTCCAGGCCGTAGTCCTCTTCGGTCCCCTCCGCGTTCGCGGCCATCGCCCGGTACATCCGGATGACTTCCAGCGACTTTTCCTTGAGGCTGTGCGCCTTCTCGATGTTCAGCGCGAGGATCTTGAACTGCACCTCGGGGTCCGGGACGACGAGCGCGGTGATCGACTTGGCTCCGAGCCGCTTCATGGCGGAGAGCCGGTGCATGCCGTTAGGCGTGAAGAAGCCTTTCTCCGCCGGGACGGCGATGATCGGGTCTAGGTAGCGTCCGAGCTTCTCGATGGCGACGGAGAGTCTTTTTTCGTGCGTGTCGGAGAGGTCGCGCTGAAACGGCGTCGGCTCGACCGCTTCGACCGGCAGCAGAGCGAAGAGGGAGGTGTGGCCGCCCCAGGGGTCGCGGTAGCCCGAGAGCGCCTTGCCGCCCGAGGCCTCGACGAGCGCGGTGAGGCTTTCGACGACTTTCGCGTCGGCGGCGAGACAGTCGGCGGCCTCGAGTCCCTTGGTGCGGGCCTTCTGCTTGCGCTTGGCGCGGATTTTCTTGGGCTTTGCCATGAGGAACGCATGTTATAACATCGGCGCATGACGTACGACGTGGCGATCATCGGCGCGGGCGTAACCGGAACGGCGCTCCTGCACGTCCTGACGAAGTACACGGACGTGGGCTCGGTCGCGGTGCTCGAGCGCTACCGCGAGGTGGCGCAGGTCAACTCGAAGAGCACCGCCAACAGCCAGACGCTCCACTTCGGAGACATCGAGACGAACTACTCGGCCGAAAAGGCCAGGAAGGTTTCCGTCGCCTCGCGGCGCGTGGTGAAATACCTCGAGAAGGCGAACCGCAAGGGTATCCATCAGATCCACTCGAAGATGGTGCTCGGCGTGGGGCAGGCGGAGGTGGACCTGCTTCGGAAGCGGCATCTCGACTTAAAGCCGATTTTTCCCGAGCTCGAGATGCTCGACCGCGACCTGCTGGCCAAGGCCGAGCCCCTAGTCGTCGAAGGACGGCGCGCGGACGTGCCGCTGTGCGCGCTCAAGACGGCCGAAGGCCTCGCGGTCGACTTCGGGCGGCTGTCGACGTCCTTCGTGATGGACGCGAAGGAGACCGGCAAGCGTTTCGACTCGTTTTTCGGAGTCGACGTGCGGTCTATCCAGCGGAAGGGCAAACACTTCGTCGTCGACGCGGGTTCGACGGTCGTCGAGGCGCGCTGCGTCGTCGCGGCGGCGGGCGGGATGAGCCTCGTCTTCGCCCACGACCTCGGGCTCGGGCTCGAATATGCGCTGCTGCCGGTCGCGGGCGACTTCTTCAACGCGCCGCGGGTCCTCAATGGCAAGGTCTACACCGTGCAGGACAACCGCCTCCCCTTCGCGGCGGTTCACGGCGATCCGGACACCAACGACCCGAACGTGACGCGCTTCGGCCCGACCGCCCGCGTGCTCCCCCTCCTCGAGCGCGGCCGCTGGTCGAGCTTCATCGGCTTCCTTTGGAGCACTAGATTCGACCCGATGCTCGCGTTCCGGCTCTGCGGCCTGCTCGCCGACGACGCGATTCGCGGCTTCGCGGCCAAGAACGCGCTCTACACCGTGCCTTGGATCGGCACTCGCCTCTTCGCCGAAGAAGCGCGCAAGATCGTGCCGACGCTCAAGCCCGAGGACCTCACGCCGACCGAGTGGCCCGGAGGCATCCGCCCCCAACTCGTGGACCGGAAAACCGGCAAGCTCTACATGGGCGAGGCGAAGATCGTGGGCGAGGGCATCCTGTTCGACGTGACTCCTTCTCCCGGCGCCTCGGTCTGCCTCAAGAACGCCGAAGACGACGCCAAGCTCGTCGCGGGTTGGCTCGATTTGAAGTTCGACGAAGCGGCGTTCGCGCGAGACTTCGCCTAACGCCGAGGGGGAGAGGGCCTTCGCACCCTCCCCCCCTTTCTACCTACTTCGCCTTCAACGAGTCGAACAACTCGCGGCGCAGCGCCGCGGCCGCCGGGTCCGGCGTTCCGCCGGACGCTCCGGCCGTCTGCACCAGCCTCTCCGACAAGAGCATCGTCAGGAGCATCTCCAGCACGCCGCCCGCTCCCGACTTCGCTCCGCCGGCGCCGCCGACGACGACCTTAGGCACCAGGTCCACCCCGCTCGCCTGCACGGCTTCGGCGAAGCGGCTCATCACTTGATGCGTCAGCTGGAACTGCGGCCCGCCGTACGCCCGCACCTGCTCCTCGACGGCGATCGCCTGCGCCACGCCGAGCCGCGCCACCTTCTCCGACTCCGCCTCCGCCATCGCCTTCACCTGCGCCGCCTGCTGCAGCGCCCGCTCGTAGGACGCCTTGCCCTCGTTCGCCTGGATCGCGATCGACAGCTCCGACTCGGTCAGCGCCGTCTGCCGTTCGGCCCGCGACTGCGCCTCCCGGAGCGCGCGCTCCTTCGCCGCCGCCGCCTCCTGCCGGGCGTACGTCTCGATCTGCTCGGTCGCGATCTGCCGCTGCCGGAGCTGCACGAGGATCTCCTCGATCCGCGTGTCCCCCTGCGACGAGCGCGGCGTGCCGATCAACACCTCCTCGAGCTCCAGGTTGTAGTGCGCGAACTTCTCCTTCATCTCGCGGCTCGCCTGCTCCTGGATCCCGCTGCGATCCTGGATCAGCTGAATCAGCGTCCGCATCTGCCCCACGTTCTTGAAATACGCCGAGACCATGGGGTCCAGCGTCTGCTCCACGAGCCGGCGGATGTCGCCGAAGCGCTGGATCACCAGCGGCGCCTTCCGGTAGTCGATATGCACGACCACCGACAGCGGCAGCGACGGCTCGAACGCGTCCTTCGTGATCAGCGAAACCTCCGTCAGGTTCTCGTCGAACTTATGCGCGCCCGACTCGGAACGGATCCACTTGAGGATGAAGTTCGTCGTCGGCACGAGCACGACCTTGCCCGCGTAGGTGTTGAAGGGATACTTGCCGGGCAGAAGCGCCTCCGCCCACACGCCGCGCTGCCCCTTCTTCACCAGCTCCCCGTGCTTGTAGTCCGCGCCGGAGAGGTCCGCGCCGGTTTCGCCCGTGTACGACACGACGACGCCCACCGTCCCCACCTCGACGACCGTCTTCGCGATCCGCTCCACCGTCGCGAACAGCCGGTTCACGTAGTACGTCCCCTCGACGAGCACCTGCAGCTGGCGCCCCCGTCTCCCTCCCGCCGCCAGGAACTTCTCCGGGTCCTGGAAGCTGTTGTGCGATGCGTCCTCCGTGCCTCCGACGATCGGCGCGATGATGTCGCCGTTCGCCAGCGCCGGCCCGTCGTGCACCGTCACGAGGCCCACCTCGTCGTGCTCGCCCATGAGCACGAGCGGTTCGAAGCCGTTCCGCTCGGCAAGCGCCGCCGACGTCTCCTGCATGATCCTCGCTTCGTCCTCCGCCAAGGCCAGGCGGTACACCTGCCCCTGGGTGAACACCACGAACTGCGCCAAGTTGATGGCGTACGTGCCCTCGCGCAGCAGCTTGCGCTGCGGCCCCCGCTGTCCTCCCCCGCGGAGGAAGTCCGCCGCGTCCGTGAAGTCGCCCGCGGTCAGGTTCGACGCCAAGGCCTGCGTAGGCTCCAGCGCCTTCCCGTCGCGCGCGAACACGTAGCCGATGCGGCCCTGTCCGATCGCCACCAACGGCGCGGTATGCACCGCGTACTGCAGCGGCATCAGCCAGTGCAGCCCTCCGCGAAGGACGTCCGGCTGATACCCGGCCTCGCCTTCCAAGGCGATCAAGCCGGACTTCACCGAGCCCTTGCGGCTCCAGCGCTTCTCCACAATGCCGATACGATCGTTGCGGATATAGCGGAAGCCGAGGAGCACGGTCGCGAGCAGCAGCCACTCGGCGACCTTCAGCACCAGCTCCATCGTAACCTCCATGACCCACCTCCAGGTACGTCCAAAACAAAAAACCCATGCCGGAAGCCGGCATGGGATGAGTACGTGCGCCCGTCGAGAAAAAGCTAGGCCGGCGCCCCCATGCCGCAGGGGCGGTAATGCCAGACCACCGAGATGGAGCGCTTCATATCGTCCTCGCGCATACTATGCGCCGAATTCCCCCAGGCGCAAGGGTCCTTGGTCCCATCGCGAGACTACCTTCGCTTAGTCCCCGAGGCTTCGGGGAGCCCCGAACTCGGTCTTCGGCCGCCACTTGTTCCAAGCGGCTTCGAAAGCGGCGAGGTCCTCGTACTCGTAGATCTTCTTCAGGGCCGCCTCGACCTCGTCGCCGTCCTTCAACGCGGCGCAGAAGTCGCCGAACTTCATGTCGATATGGCCGCGCTTGAGGAAGCGCACCACGCTGTGAGCCTGCCGGTACCAAGCGGAGACCCAAGCGTCGGGCGAGTCCTTGCCGGGCCGGCCGAGCAGGAAAGCCTCCAACGGGATCACGGCTTTCAGCACCGGGCCCTTCTCGCGGGAGTCGGGAAGCGAGAGCGCCTCGCCCTGAAGCATGCCGGCGAGACCCTCGTTGAGCCACGACGGCGGCTGGGCGTCGCCGAAGTAGGAGTGAAAATAGAGGTGCGTGAGCTCGTGCGCGACGACGGACGCATCGAGCGGCTCGAACACGGCCAGGACGGGCTCCCCGTCGCCCGTCGCCAGCAGACCTCCCGACCAAGCGGGCGGATGGAAGCGTCCGGCGAGATAACGGGCATGATCTTCGTACAGATAGATGTCGGTCCTCTTCTCCGCCATCCAAGGGACCAGCCGCCACAGGTCGGGATGCAGCGCCGAGTAGATCCGCTCGATGAGCGACTGGTCCCCGGGAGAAAATCCCATCCGCTGGTGGTGGACGACGAAATGCGCGGTTTCGTTCTTGTCCCAGCCGCTCTCCGCGTCG
>JACRDR010000420.1 GCA_016212845.1 Elusimicrobiota bacterium | reverse complement strand
GACGACCCCGGCTTCCAGGAGTTCGTGAAGACGCAGAGCCGCACCGTCCGGGTGACGCCGCGCGACGGCCCGCCCGCGCTCGACATCTACTATCCGCTCAACGCGATGATCTGCCTCCGCGTCTCGGCCCAGCTCAAGGGCCTCTGGGATTCGGTCGCGCAGGAGCGCGTCGGCGGCACGGGCTTCGCGATGGTCGTGGGCTTCAAGGGTGAGCCGCTCCTTTATCCCCAGGAGCGCCTGCCGGCCGCGCTGCGCGAGAGCCTCGGCAGCTGGCCGATCGTGAAGACCGCGCTGGCCGCGCACTCCATCGGCTCGAGCGAGTATCAGGACGGCGCGGGCGAGTGGCAAGTCGGCGCCTACGCGCCGATCCCGGAGCTCAAGGGCGCGGTCCTCATCCAGCAGACCAAGGCCGAGGCGTATGTGGCGGCGCGGCAGATGCGGCGCACCGCGACGATGGTGTTCATCCTCTTCGGCGCGGTCGGCTTCGCGGTCGCCGCGCTCATGGCGCGGCAGCTCACGCGGCCGCTCCTCGTCCTCACGCGCGCGGCCTCGCAGGTCGCGGAAGGCAAGTTCCCCGACAAGGTCGTGCTCGACACGCGCGACGAGCTCCAGGAGCTGGGCGACACCTTCAACGTGATGGTCGCTAAGCTGAAAACGTACTCCGAGATGCAGATCGAGCGCGTGCTCGCCGAACAGACGAAGACCGGCGCGATCTTGTTCTCCATCGGCGACGGCATCGTGATGCTCGATCACGACGGACGCATTCAGCTCGCGAACCGCCGCGGCAAGGAGCTCCTCGCGCTCACCGGGGTCGAGAGCCTGGAGGGCAAGAAGCTCGACGAGGTCGTCGCCTCGCCTCTGAAGGAAACCCTGCTCCAGGTCGTCGAGACTCCGCAGGAAAACGTCTTCAAGGAGATCGACCTCTCCAGCGAGCAGTACCGCCGCATCCTCCGGCTTTCCGCCCTGCCGCTGACTCTGCCGGAAAAGGGCACGGCGCTCGGCGTCGTCGTGGCGATCCGGGACGTCACGATCGAGAAGCAGCTCGACAAGATGAAGGAGGAGTTCCTCCACTCCATCACGCACGACTTGCGCAACCCCGTGGGTTCCGCGATCGGCTTCGCCGAGTTCCTGCTCAAGGGCGTGGTCGGGGTGATGAACCCTCAGCAGCAGGCGATGGTCGAGTCGATCCGCAAGGCCTGCTCCCGCCTGCTGACGATGGTCAACAACATCCTCGACCTCGCCAAGCTCGAGGCGGGAAAGATGGAGATCCATTTGAAGGAGTCGTCCTTGGCCGGCGTCGCGGGCCACGCGATCGACATCCTCGGCTCGCTCGCCCAGCGCCGCGGCGTGAAGCTCGAGCTGGAGGCCGACGAGGAGTACTCGATCAACGCCGACCCCGACCTCATGGAGCGCTGCATCACCAACCTCATCGGCAACGCGATCAAGTTCGCCGCCGAGGACGGCAAGGTGAAGGTCAAGTTCTGGGACGAGCCCGAGAACATCAAATTCTGCGTCGAAGACGACGGCGAGGGCATCCCCGCCGAGCACATCGGCCGCATCTTCGAGAAGTTCGAGCAGGTGCCCGGCCAGCGGAAGGGCGGCACGGGCCTCGGCCTGACCATCGTGCGCCACATCGTCGACGGGCATCTCGGCCGCGTCTGGGTGGAGTCCGAGGTGAACAAGGGCGCCCGGTTCTACGTCACGATCCCGAAGGACCTCGTCGCCGGCGAGGGCGGCAAGGTCGTGCGCAAGGGGGCGCAGGCGCTGGCATGAAGGCGCTGCTCGCCGCCGCGTTCCTCGCCCTTTCGGCCTCGGCCGAAGACAAGCGCTTTCAGACCATCACGGTAAAGCCCGGCGACACGATGTGGGCGATCGCCAACACCTATCTCAAAGACCCGACGCGCTGGAACGAGCTCCTGAAGTACAACAAGCTTCCGTCCGCCGACCCCACGGTCGCCCTGCCCGGGATGTCGCTCAAGGTCCCGGTCTCGATGATCAAGCTGAACATGCTGGCGGCGACGATGGTCGAGATGATCAACGACGTCGAGACCCGAAAGCGCGAGACCGCCGACTGGAAGGGCGCCAAGCAGAAGATGCAGCTCTTCAAGGACGACGGCGTGCGGACCCTGGCCGCCTCGCGCGCCCGCGTCGAGTTCGTCACCGGCGACTCGCTCTCCATCGACGAGAACTCGATGGCGATCCTGAAGCCTAAGGACAAGGACGCCGACCTCGAGCTCCTGCGCGGCGAGATTCACGGCTCGCAGTCTCGCGTCGTCACCGCGTCCGCCCAGATCCGTCCCAAGACGAAGGGCACGAAGTTCTCCGCGAAGGTCCGCGACGACTTGAGCACCTTGGTCCAGGTTTACACCGGCGTCGCGGCCGTCGAAGGCGCGGGCCAGACTCTCGACGTGAAAGCCGGCTTCTCGACCGAAGTCGCGCCGGACCGTCCGCCGACCGCGCCGGTGAAGCTGCCCGACACCCCGGAAATCAAAGCCCGCATGCTCGGCGGCGACGTCTTCGGCGCGAAGCTGCTCGCCCCGCCGGGCGCTCTCGCCGCCGCCGGCGCCCCGACCGGCGCGGGGGCCGGCGTGCCGAAGTGGAAGGTCGCCGCGGGCAAGGTCCGCGACATGGACGAGATCACTTTCGACGTGAAGGAGCTCTCGATCGGCGTGCCCGTCGCGGCGTACGCGGTCCAGGTCTCGCGTTCTCCCGACTTCTCCCGAATCGCCGCCGAGAAGGTGTTCGAGGCCGACGAGAAGATCGACCTTTCGCGCATGATCCCGCCCGGCCGCTACTGGGTGCGAGTGGCGCTCGTCGACCTGCTCGGCGCCCAGGGCCGCTTCTCCGATGTGCGGCAGTACAACGTCGGCGACAAGGGCAACGCGCTTCCGATCGAAGAGGACCGCTTCAAGGGCAACATCGAAATCGTGCGTCCCTCCGAGAACGAGGACTACGTGCGCATCCCGAAGTACCGCATCATGGGCCGCGCCGACCTCGAGCTGGCCGTCACGATCAACAATCGCCGCGTCCGCCGCGACGAGGGCGGCAACTTCAGCCTCGACGTGCTGCTCAAGGAAGGCGGCAACACCTTCAAGATCCAGGCGCAAGACTCCCGCGGCCGCGCGCGCGAGCTGGTGCGCACGATCTTCTACGAGCCCTAGGCTCTACGCAGGAAGTTCACTCGCCCCGCATCCGCCTTTTCCCGCCTTCGTGCTACCTTCGACTCGTGCCGGATTGGAGGGACGCGCGCGACGTGCTGGCCGCCCGTTGGGGAGGGCCGGCCGAGCTGCTTTCGGCCACGCCCGCGCTGCGCGCGCTGAAGCGGGCCGTTCCGGGACGCCGTCTGACGTTCCTGGCGTCGCCCGAGGCGGCGCCCGCCGCGCGGCAGGTCCCCGAGATCGACGAGGTCGTCGTCTACGACGCTCCGTGGGCCGAGGGCGGCCCCGCGCGCCGGGAGGGCGGCGATTGGGCGCTGGCGCAGCGCCTGAGGCGCCGCCGCTTCGACGCCGCGGTCGTCTTCACGCGCAAAGGGGAGGACGCGCGCCCGGCGGCGCTCTTGTGCTTCCTGGCGGGGATTCCGAGAAGGCTCGCCTACGCCGGACCCGAGGCGCTCCGGCTGCTCACCGACCGCGCCGCGGACGGTCCGGTCCCGCTCGGCGACGTCCGTCGCCAACTGGCGCTCGTCGAGCGCGTCGGCTGCGCCGCCGACGATGACCGGCTGTCGCTCAAGGTTCCGGAGCTCGCGCGCCGCGGCGTCGACCATCTGCTGGAGGACCTCGCGCTGCCTCGCGGCCGCCCTTGGGCGCTGATCTGGACCGGCGCGGCCGAGGCGGAGGCGGTGCCCGACTCGCTGCCGGAGGCGCTCCGGAGGCTCGCGGGCGGAGGCGTCACGGTCGTCTTCGCGGGACCCGCGCCGCAGGAGGCTCGATCGGAGCTGATCCGCCGCCGCATGACGTCGCCGTCGGTCTCGCTCGTGGGCCGTCTCGGCTTCGCCGAGCTCACGGCGCTGGTGGAGCGGGCTCCGGCGCTCATCGCGGAGTGCGCGGAGGCCGCGCTCGTGGCGAGCGCGCTCGGCACGCCGGTCGTCCGCGTCTAGCCGCCGTTTACTTCACTTCCTTCTGGGAGGCCGCGCGATCCTCGAAGCGGCCGGTCAAGGAAGCGTCGGGGTCGGGCCGCCACTCGCCGTCGACTTGAAAGAGGTAGCTGTAGCGGCCCGGGGGAAGGGGGAGGAGCGTCTGCCACCAGCCGCCTTGCGCCTTCTCGAGCGGGAGCGTCTCCGGACGCCACTGGTTGAAGTCTCCGCCCAAGGCGACCTGCTTGGCCTGCGGGGCCTTGAACCGGAACTCGACGAAGCGCATCGCGGGCAGGCCGCCCTCCTCGTCGAGCCGGTTCCGGTGGGGCGTATGGCGCGTGGTCGTGGCCTTCAGCACGCCCGGGTCGACGCCCGTGAAGAACCGGATATAGCGCTGGATATTCTGAACCAATACGATCGACGGAACGCCCGCGAGCAGCGTGAACGCCGCGACGAGCGCCCAGAAGGCCGCTTTGCTTCGCGAGACGGGCTCCCGGGACATGTGAGGGATTTCAGCTAGCCGGCTTCGTATTCGTCCAGGTAGGGACGTTCGCGCCAGCGGGCGCCGAGGCTCTCGGCGAGGACGCGGCAGGCGTCGATGTCGACGCCGGGCTGCTCGACCGCGGTGACGGTGGTGTCCGGGATCGCGGCGGCGCACTCGCGAATGAAGCGCTTTACGGCTTCGAAGCCGGTGGCCTTGAACTCCGGCATCGGCTGCACGATGTCTTCCCACTGCTTCGGGTCGGCGGTGTTGATGCTTACCGAGACCGCGTCGAGGCCGCGGGCGAGGTCCTTCGAGATGGGGCGCTTGTTGATCGCGTCCCCGAGGCCGATCGTGTTGAGGCGGCGGCGGACCTTCGGCCAGCGCTTCTTCACTTCGGCGCAGATCGCGATCATGTCGTCGAGCCGGTACGTCGACTCGCCGTAGCCGCAGAAGACGATCTCGGAGAACGGCCGCTTGCGGTCCTCCGCCTCCATGCCCGCCATCACCTCGGCGATGGACGGCTCATGCCCGCGGAGCTTCAAGTCGTAGCCCCGGTACTTCATCTTCCACGTGAACTTGATGCAGAAGCGGCACGCGGTGGGGCACTTGTTGGTCAGGTTGACGTACAAGCCGTCCTTGTAGCGGTAGACGGGCGTCGTCGTCTCGTGCGGAGCGTCGGCGGATTTGGCCACGGCGACGTCAGTATATCACTTTGGCTCGACGGAGGACCGGACTCAGTTGCGCCCGCTGCCGCCGCACCACGACGGGGCGTTCGAGCAGCCCGGCGAGCAAGGCTCGCGCTGGCACTTGCAGGTCGCGGAGCTGAAGTTCGGGCAGCCCGGGTTGCAGGGGAGACGCTGGCAGTCCGCTTCGTGGTTCTCGGCGCGCACCCCCGCGCAATAGTCGGCGAGCATGATGAACGGGTTGCCGTTGCAGACCTGGCGGCAGGAAGGCATGTCGCCGCCGGTGCATTTTTCGATGAGCTGCTGGCCGGTGAGTCCGTTGGAGCCTTGCGGGGGACCGCCTTCGGGCGTGCCGTCCGGCTGGGCATGGTCGTCGGCGCCGGACGGTTCGCCGTCGCTCGGGGTCAACGCGTGCGAGATGCAGCCCGGGCCGCCGGGGTTCGCGCTGCAGAATTGCGCGCACGACCGGCTTTCGGGATCCGCGCAGGGGTTCGGCGCCGGCCGGTCGGGCGGGAACTGGATCGTGCAGCGGGGATTGGCCTTGCACGCCCTCGTGCAGGACTCCCAGAGGGCGGCGCTGGCGTTGCACGCCACGGTCGGATCGCAGTTGCCGTGTCCGGCGCATTGGTCGATCAGATAGTCCCGGTCGCTCTTCGCCATCGACTTGAATAGGGACTCGAGGTAGTGGAGGATGTCCTTGTCGGGTCCGGCCTTGGAGACGGTGTCCTTGAGCTTCCAGTCGACTCGGTGCTCTTGCCCTGCCGCCTGCGTTTTCGCGTCCTGGACCCCGCGCTGGCCGTCCTTTTCCGGCGCCGTTTGCACGGCGGCGAAGAGCTCGGGTCCGGCGCCCGCTTGGACCGGAGAGCTTCCCTTCGGCCCGAGAGCGGCGAGTACGGGCGGCTGCCAGCCGACCGCGCCCTTGCCGGCGACGGGACCCGTCTCCTTCGCGGCGCCCGACGGGTGCAGGGGCCGGTTCACCGCCAAGCCTTGGCCGGGGTCTCCTTGATTGCGGCGGTACGCGAGAGAAGAATCGAGCTCGCCGGCCAGCAGGTTCGCGACGGCGATGAACCGGGGATCGTCGGCGTGGCGGTTGAGGAGCTCGGTGAACGCGCGGGAGTCGCTGAGGCGGCGGGCGAGCCAGGCGAGGTCGTTCTCGCGCTCGTACTGCGCCCAGATCTCCATGAGCTGGGGATCGCGGCGGAACTCCGCGGCGAACGCGAGCGCCTCCGGGTCGGTGTCGTGCCCGGAGAGGAGCGCGACGAGGTCGGCGGTCGAAAACGTCTTGGCCCCGTGAAGGCCGAGCGCGGCGAGAAGCTTGTTCCACGCGCCCGTGGCGGCCGGCGAGAGCTTCGCGCCGGCGAACACGCGTCCGTCGCCCGAGGCGTTTCCGGCGCCCGCCCCGTGCGTCGCGCGCCAGGCGCGCATGCCCGCGCCGCCGCCCAAGCCCAGAGCCGCCAAGGCGATCACCGCTCCCAATTGCTTCGCGCGTTCGCGGTTCATGAGACCTCCGTCAGTCCCCCCCGTAGCCGAACGGGCAGATATTCCGGTTCGCGCCCGGCGTCGCGCAGTAGTTCTTGCAGGAATCTCCGGACGGATTGGCGCAGGGGTTCTGGCCCTCTCCCCAGGGGTTCGGCTTCGGCGACCCCGGCGGCGCCGGCCGCGAGTTCGGGTTCAGGTCCTCGCCGTTGTCCTTTGGGTTTCCGTCCGGCCGGTCGCCGTTTCGGGCGGAGGGACACCCCGGCGTGCCGGGGAAGCGGGTGCACAAGATGGCGCAGTCGCGGTTGCGGCCGGTGTCGGCGACGCTTTGGCCAGTAGAGTTCGAGGTCCCGCCGCCGCAGGCGGCCCTGACCGCCTGCGCGAGCTTGTTCGAGCAGGTCGGACTGGCGGGCGCGCCTTCGCAGGCGCCCTGGCACTCGCCGGTCCAGCCGCCCCGGCAGGCATGCGCCCTCGCATCCTCGGCCGCCTTCACGCAGACCTCGGCGTCCGTTTCGCCTCCGGCGCGGCAGCCGGCCTGGCAGTCGTGGCCCCACGGCTCATCCGCGCAGGCCTGCAGGAAGGCTTTGTGCTTGGCTTCGATGCAGACGCCGTGGGCCGCCAGCTGTCCGCTGCAGGTCTGCAGGCATTCGG